>NZ_MOMD01000015.1:0-171570 GCF_001983015.1 Frankia sp. CcI156 | reverse complement strand
ACCTCGCACGGCACCCGCCCCGGCGAGCGCCCCGCCCGCCTGCTCGTGGAGTTCCTCAGCACCCGGCAGGCCGACGTGCTGCGGTTCCTCACCGACCCGGCCATCCCGGCGACCTCGAACGACGCCGAACGCGAACTACGCCCCGCGAAGCTGCAGCAGAACATCTCCGGGCGGCTGACCAGCGACACGGTCACCCAGGACCGGTACACGATCCTCGGCTACCTGCGCACCGCCGCGAAGCACGGCCGCGACGTCATGACGACCCTGCGCGAGGTCGTCACCGGCCGGGCCTGGATCCCCGACTGGCCGCCCGCCACCCCGGCCTGAAACACAACCCCCACCCGACAACACCACCGACCGGAGGCGCACCCGCGCCGACCGKCATCACGTCATGCCATCAAACGACACCCACGCGGCCCGGGCTGAATGTTTGCTGACGCGCAGCAGACGTTCCACCGGAACGTCCGGCGTGTTGATCAGGATGTATTCCAGAGAATGCACCAGGAGCGCGTCTCCGGTGAGTAGGGCGATGTCCGCCCCGAAGATCTTGTGATTTGCCGTCCTTCCACGCCGCAGATCGTCGTTGTCGATCACAGGCAGGTCGTCGTGAATGAGGGTCGCGGTGTGTAGCATTTCCAAGGCGCACGCTGTCGGTAATGCCGTTTGAACTTTTCCGCCCGTAATCTCGCAACCAGCAAGGCATAGCGCTGGTCGTAATCTTTTTCCGGCGATCATCAGCGAATAACGCATGGAGTCGAAGAGGCGCTCTGGATAGAAGCGGGTCACCGCCCGATCAACTTCGCTGTCGACCAGGACTTGCTTCGAGCGCAGATAGGAGGGTAGGTCAAATTGGCTTTCGCAACTCGGCATGCTTGTTCCCACCGCCCAGGGATTAATAAAGGAACTGTAGCAGTCCTGAACGTTCGATGTCAATGAGCTGAACGGCAGCCCACCCGCTCTTAGCATCGCGGCGCACGCGAAGCAAGTATGTGGCTAGAAATCGTGGTTGACCAGCGAGAATGGAGCCGCGTCGTTGTTTGCTGGTTAGCTAGGTCATCACGTGCTCCTGGCGGCGGCGATCCGCCGCCGGGAGGTCTCCCGCGCCCGGCCCTCGTTCCCTCCATAGGAGATTCGTGCAGGTCGCGCGCCTCTGGCACATGGTTCGGCACCCTTCGATCGGGGCGATGCTGCCATCTGTTGGGGTTGTTCGTGGTCGCGATACTGATCGCGGCCAGTGTTCGTGATGTAGATCACATTGTTTCCGGCTGGTTTCTTTTCGTGTCGCGATGTTCGGGTGGGTCCACCGCTGGGGTCTTACTGATCTTTAATGCGTGAAGTCGTGTGGGCTCACGATGGCTCTGTTGCATCCGCAGAGTCCGACATCGCGGCCTCTGATCGGCCATGATCGAGTGATGCGTCGACGTCGTGTCTGTCCGCCGGTTCCGACGTCGGAGTTCGCGGGGTTCCGGTTCCCACCGGAGGTGATCGTCCTCGCTGTCCGCTGGTACCTGCGGTACGCCCTGTCCTACCGGGATGTCGAGGAGCTGCTCGCCGAGCGCGGCCTCCTGGTTGATCACGTGACTGTCTACCGGTGGGTGCAGCGCTTTACGCCCTTGCTGGCCGAAGCGGCCCGGCCGTGTCGGCACCGACCCGGGGACAGATGGTTCGTCGACGAGACCTACGTCAAGGTCGCCGGCCGGTGGACCTATCTGTACCGGGCGGTTGACCAGCACGGGCAGGTCATCGACGTCCTGGCCAGCACCCGCCGTGGCCAGGCCGCTGCCCGGCGATTCTTCGTCCGGGCGCTTACTCAAGGTCGCCGGCCGGTCGAGGTCACCACCGACAAGGCCGCGGTCTACCCGCGGATTCTCGACGAGCTGCTCCCCGAAGCCTGCCACGTCGACGCGGCCCGGGAGAACAACCGGATCGAAGCCGATCACGGCCGGTTGAAAGCACGGCTCCGGCCGATGCGCGGACTGAAACGGCTGCGTTCGGTCCAAACCGTCGGTGCCGGACACGGCCGGGTAACGGGGGCGCATTGCTGCGTCCCCGTCCCCTCAGAACCGTGCGTGCGCCTTCCGACGCACACGGCTCAAGCAGCCCGCTTTGGTTTGCAGTCTCTGCAGTTGCTGTCCGTGTCAACCGTGTCCACTGCCGGGGTGGCGGCGGGCGCAGTCAGCGTGCATATATATCCCCACGTGCATGGTTCGGGTCGTGCTTGTGTGGTGTCCAGCCCGGCCGTCCGCGTTTCCTGTGACGATGTGCTTTCGTTTGATCGCCGTGCGGAGCGTGCGGAACCAGTTCTCCCATTGTCCGGGGAGGTCGGGTGTGCGGTCGGTGAACAGCAGACTGTGGCCGCAGCCCRGGCACCTGCCGCCCTGTGCGCGTAAGGCGTGTTGGACGGACGATGCCAAAGGTGGGCCGTGACGGGTCTGCCGTCGACGTCGGTCGGCCCAGTAATCGGCAAGGGCCGGGTCGTCCGGAGACGACCGGCCCGCGACCATGACGTGCCGGGTGATCGGAGTCCAGGCGTATTTGTGCAGGTAGGCGCCGGTCTTGTGATCTCCGAATACCCACTGGTCGTTCCTGAACTTGTTGAACGGGCCCCAGTAGCGCTTTATGATCCACTGTCGGCCTTTGTTGGGGTGGGCACCCCGCGCCCACTGGTCGAGTTGCACCCAGAGAACCCGGTCCAGATCGCTGAACGCTTTCTTCGCCACCCCTGTCCGGTAGTAGGCCGCCTGCCCTCTGATGATGGGGTTAAGCTTGCCTATCACGGCCGAGGCGGGCTGTCCCCGTAGCGCCCGCAGTTCGGCCTTCATCCGCCGCCGTATCCTGATCAGCGCCTCCCCGCTGGGTTTTATGAGCAGTTTCGGGCCGTCCTTCGTCGGGTAACGGCGGACGTTGAATGAGAGAAAGTCGAACCCCTCGGTGTCGGTGGCGATCCGGGTCTTTGCGTCGTTGAGACACAGACCCTTCGGAGCCAGCCAGACAGCAAGGCGCTCCCGTGCCGTTTCGGCCTGTTCCTGGCTGTGGCACAGCACGACCAGGTCATCGGCGTAGACGACGGCGGCGGGGCAGTCCCGGGCAAGTTCTCCGTTCTTCCGGTATCTGACCCCGGCGGCTTCCTCTATGCCCTGCAACGTTATATTGAGGAGCAGCGGTGAAATGACCCCGCCCTGGGGAGTTCCCTCCGAGGTCGGGGCGTACCGGTTGTTGTCGACCACCCCCGCCCGCAACCACCCCGCTATCTGTTCCCGCRCAGGGAAGCCAGCAAGGCGGCCGAGTAAATGGTTATGGTCGATTCTGTCGAACGCGGTCTGGATGTCCGCGTCGAGGATCCACCCGCGTTTCGCTCCTTTCTTTCCCAGCAGGGAGAAGATCTTCTCGATCGCGTCATGGCAGCCTCGTCCGGGCCGGAAGCCATACTGGCTGGCATCCAGCCGGGCTTCCCACTCGGGTTCCAACGCGTTCTTGACCCGGTTCTGCTGGGCGCGGTCCACGATGACGGGTATACCGAGTGGTCTGCTTTTTCCGTTTTTCTTGGGGACGTGCACCCGTCGGACGGGGAGTGGGACCGTGCCCGATCCACGTCGTTGCAGCCACTGGGCCAACGAGACCCGCTGCCGAGAGGTCATAGCGACCTCGCCGTCCACTCCCGGCGTCTTTCGGCCGGAGTTGCGCTKGCTTACCTGCCGCACGCTGACCAACGTGTTGGCACGGCTGCGCAACATCAGTTTCTGTAGATTTCGGGCGCGCTTGATGTCGCCCGCCTGCGTTGCCTTGAAGATCCTCTGCCGTAGCCGCGCTACCTGCCTGTCCTGCGACGACCAGTCGATGGCGTCCCAGTCCGGCAGGTCCTCDGGTCCGTTCACCCCAGCTTCGGGCACGGTCGATACCGCCACCACGGCGGTGCTGGTCGTGTCCTTCACCGAAGCGCCCAACGTGCCCCTCGGACTCGGGCGGTTCCTTGTCATCGGTGTGTCCAAAGGGCCACCTGGCTCACGTCAGCTCCCTTTCGGGCCCAGGCACGGGTCAGGCCTGGTATACGGCCAGTTATACGGGCGCGGCCGGTTGAAGGTCCCGCCATCTGCACCCGCCTTCCTGTCGCCTTTCGGCTGCCGCCGTTCGCTTCCTGAGCCATCCTTTCCCGCCGTGGCATTAAGCCCCCCTTACGGTCGGCTTACCGAAGCCGGTCAGCTCTCCGGACCTCGACGGGGTTTCCGCGTTCCGCACATGTGAGATACAGCCGGGACGGGGTGCCCTCTCTACCCCGGGGCCATGGTGCTCATACGGCCAGAGGAAAGAACCCCAGCCGCCATCGCCGCCTCCCAGCGGCAGGCCCTGGACGCCRGTCTTGCATTCCATCTCCGGCGCTTCTGATTACGAGGCTTCCATCAAGGGTTCACCTTATTCACCCTTCCGGCCTTCCCCTCGCCTGTTCCCGACGGATGGACATCGGTTCTTGGGCTTTTCCCCGGGCTTCACACCCAGCGCATGGACTGCATGCGGCGCGCGTGCCAGGGCGGGGACGGGCTCCCGAGCACTAGCCCGGAGACTCAGTACCGACCACCGGCCCTCCATCACTGGTCTCACTCACTCTGTGCGACCTCGTCGTCRCACCCTTGGTGCAGAACATCCGCCGCGGCCACTACGAACTCGGGATCGACAGCAACCYGCACCTACGGCTGGCAGCCGCGTTCACCGAACTCGCCGCCGCCCTCTGACCGGCAACCGCCCCGGCCGCCGGCATGCCCAGCTTCCCCGCAATGCAACTGCGCCCCGCACGGCGGGGCCGGCGTTCACCGACGAACCCGGCGGCCGGCGGGCGATCACCTCCGAAGTCCGCCTGCACGAGGACGGGTCGTGGAAGGTCACCCGGTTCGCCGTGCAGGGACTCGGGTCATGCTGAAGCGCGTCGTCCCTGCCGCCGTCTGCCTGCTGGGCGTCCTCGCGGTCGCAACGCCCGCCTACGCCGACATCTTCACCTCCGCGGACTGCGACCAGCACCCCTACCCGGGATGTGAACTCGCTGCCGGGCAGAACGGCCGGCCAGTTGCGTTCCGCTCCATCCCGCGCGACGGCGGACCGCACGTCGTGGCCGCGGTTCACCGGCCGGGGTCGCTGGGCGTGCTGCCCGCCGCGACCGGCCCGGACGGGCAGTCCGGGGCCTGGTACGTCTACCAGTGCCAGAACGACGGGTGGCGCGACGCGCTCTACCGGCCCCCGGTCTGGATACCGGACGGACAGGCCGGTCCGGCGGCTGCCGCCCCCGACCCGGCGGCCCTCGCCGAACAGGCCCGCAACCAGCTCCGTCTCCAAGGCCCGACGATCGCACTCAGCCCGACCGGCCGGCAGCTCATTCGTCTCCCCACCTGGATGTGGCTCGACCCCGCAGGCTGGCATCCCGTCTCCGCCACGGCTGCCGCCGGCGGCGTGTCGGTGACCGCCGTCGCCACCCCCGCCGAGGTCGTCTGGGCGATGGGTGACGGCGCCCAGGTCCGCTGCACCGGCCCCGGTACCCCCTACCGGCCCGACATCGACCCGAAAGCGTCCTCACCGGACTGCGGCCACACCTACCAGACCGTCTCCGACGACCAGCCCGGCGGCGTGTTCCCCGTGACCGCCACCGTCACCTGGAACGTCACCTGGACCGGCGCCGGCCAGACCGGCGCATTCAACGGCCTCACCACCGTCTCCACCACCCAGGTCACCGTCATCTCCATCCCCGCCCTGAGCACCGGCGGGGGCTGACCACAAGACCACCCACGCAAGGCTCCCTCGGGTCGTCCGGCCCCGCCCAGGGGTACGGCCCCCCGCCTTTCCGCGCTGCAACCTCGTCCGATGGAAGGATCGGGCTACCACCGACACCCTGGGTTTTGCGTGATCTACGTCACATATCATTGCCTATTTTGCGGGGAAATGACCGAAACGCCTGTTCTTTTACGGGCCGCCCGTCCGTTTACCTACCGGACCGCCCATCCGCCTACCTGTCTAGCGGGTAGGTYCGAGGTGGCGCATCGATGCAGGTCGGCCGGTATCTGACACCCGCCCAAGCGAGCCAGGAATCATGCCGCAATTGGCATCATATCTAATCGTGGGAGCTGGCGGAAGCGATCGACGGAACGCGCCCTGTTGGCGGTATCGGATAGTCCGGTTAGCTTTTATTTGCCGCATTTCCGCCGCCGGTTCTGTGAGGTGCCGTGGTCGATCCGTCCCGCGTCCGCCCGTCCCGCGTCCACCGTCCTGCACCCGCCGATTCGTGCGACGATCCACCGCAAACAGGGGACGGGACGGCGCGGGCCGACACAGAGGATACGGGCGGGAACGGCGCCACAGCGGTGCCGGACAGCGACGKACCGACAGCCCGCCTTCCGGCCACGGTGCAGAACGCCCACAATGCCGAATCGGACGCCGATGCGGTGGCACGCTGGCTGACCGAGACCCTCGCCGAGGCCCCACCCGTCCCGAAAGCGGCCACCACTCTCATCGCGGGCGTACTTGTCCGACGGCCACCCCCACCCCGCCTCCCAGGTAGGAAGCGCCGCCGTCCACGTACCAGCGCATAGATAGCAAGACGGMCACCCCCGGGTTGCATGTGCAATCCGGGGGTGGTACCGATCGTATCGGCGTAGATTCGGGCGTCTCACCAGCATCTTTAGGTAGCCGGGCCCGGCCTTTGGTCCGTACCCGAGTTGCACACGTCGCGCGGCTCGGACGCAGTGCGCCGGCCACCGCACTGCCAGAGCCTCGTCGACGAGGCGGAACAGCACCGGCGCGTGGCGCGGCAGCGCGGCGGTCACCGCTCGGGCGACCTTCTCGAGCGGACGGGCATGACCCCACAGCAACGCCCGCAGGAACGTCCCKACGCGTCGGCAGGGACGGCGCATCCGTCCCGACGACGCGCTACCGCCCCGTCCGAGCGGGCTACGCTGGCACCATGACAACCGCGCCGCATGTGGCCGATGTGCACCGGATGGTGGATCGGCTTGCGCCTACCCAGGTGGAGGCGCTCTATGTGATCTTGGGTGGCATGCTCGGCCCGCGTCCGGCCACGGAGTCAGCACGGCAGGTTGACGACAGCGCAGCCACACCGGGGCGCCGCTTGTCGTTCATCGGGATCATGGATGGTGAACGCGATCTGGCTGAACGTTCATCTCGAATCCTTCACGAGGAGCTAGGCGAGCCAGACCGGTGATAGTTATCGACACCGGTGTACTCGTCGCTGCCATCAACAAGCGGGACAAGTTCCATGAATCGTGTGCCCACCTCCTCGTGGCGGCCGCCGAGCCCCTGGTAGTTCCMGCGATGGTCATCACCGAGGTTTGTTACCTGCTTGCGCGCCGGGGGCACGGAACGCCGCAACTGGCCGCCACGTTCTTGGAGTCACTGGCGGCCGGAGAGCTTGACGTGGAGGCGCCGACAGCCGCGGACCTCGACCGCGCTGCCCAACTGGTGCGGCGCTATGCCGATCTTCCGCTCGACGCAGTCGACGCCGCGGTAGTCGCTACAGCGGAACGCCTGGGCACACCCAAGGTCGCGACGGTCGACCGCAAGGACTTCCAGATCGTCGTTCCCAGCCACTGCGGCGCCTTTGAGCTTCTGCCTACGACCCTCGGCTGACTTCCACGCACCAGGACGAAGCGATCTCCACTGGCACGCATAAGAGCGCTAGGACCGGATGCCGGACGCCATGTGCAGCCCAGGGGTGGTACCCATCGTGTTGGTGMACGCCCGAGCACTGCTCGCCAGTACCCCCGAGGGCCGGGCCGCCTATCTCGACGCCGACTTCCGCAACCCGGAGGGGATCCTGGAGCCCGAGCAACTGCGGGAAACTCTCGACCTGGGCCGGCCTATGGCGGTCAGTCTGATCGCGATCGTGCAGTTCATCACTGATGACGCGATCGTTCAGGATATCATCGACCGGCTCATGCGCCCGCTGCCGGCGGGGAGCATCCTGGCGCTGTCGACCGCCACGGCCGACAGCGCGCCCGAGGAAGCTCGCGCCGGGGAGGCCGCATACAACGCCGACGGCATTCCGCTGATCGCGCGCGATAAAAGCACGGTCGAGCGTTTCTTTGACGGGCTGGAACTGCTTGACCCCGGAGTAGTGCTCGTCCACCACTGGCATCCCGACGARGAGGCGGCTGCGCTGGACGATGCCCACGTGTACATGTATGGCGGAATCGCCCGGAAACCGTAGCCCGCGCGCCTCGCCGTCCATGACACTGTGGATATGCGAGATCTCGCCCGGCCGGTAGGTGGTCAGCCGCCAGGGCGCGCCTGCGCGTTTTGTTGTCCTCGGCGGCCTTCCCTGCCTGTGCAGGACAGGGCAACGCCGCCGCCCGTTACGACGGCGCGCCCTGTCCATGGATGTGGGTTATGCGATGGTTGCGCGGATGGGTTCGCGGTCGGTMAGGCCAACTCCGCCGCGGGGGGCGTCGGCCTCCCCCTTCATCTGGCGGAAGATCGAGTCGTTGTCCCAGTACGCGCGTTCGGCGATGAGCTTGCCGGGGTTGTCGTCGCTGAAGAGGTAGAGTGCGGCGATTTCGAAGCGAACCACATGGTTCTGTGGAGTGATACCGGCGAACTCGCTCCGATGCGTTCCGGTGACAGTCACCTCTCGCCAGGAATAGCCGGGGAKGTCGTATTCTCCGGTGACGGTGATGACGAAGTCTGGTAAGGCGACAGTGAGCGCCTCGTAGAAGTCTTGCACGCCCCGGATGCCTTCGTAATGGGTGCTCATGGGGACGACATCGTAGAAGGAACGCTCGTCACGCACGAAGGTGTCGTAGACCTTCTCCCACTCCTTGGCGTTCTCCTGGCGAATGTGCTCCTCGATGGTCGCWCGTTGCAGAGCAATCCGCTCCTCGACGGTAATAGTGATCATGGTATTGATTTCCTTTCTGATTGGTGTTTACTTTTCCATCTTGGTTTCTAACGGCCGTCCGTCTCCAGTGCGAAGAAGACCCACGAAGAAGACCATGAAGACGKCCACGAAGACGTCCTGAGTGAAAGCGTCGACCGGGTGCGGGCAGGTGCGGAACCGGTCGAATAAATGCCGTTCTTCAGAATGCGGACCCGCGTTCACCGGTGGGCCCTTATCTTCGCCCAGCTTCGGTACGGCACGGCGTCCGTCACCATGCCGAATAATCGGGTGGATGCTGCGGTCAGCGCACGGCAGCAGTGGCAGATGAAAGGGTGCCGACGAACTCGGTGAGTTCGGTGTCGAAGCGTGTGGGGTTCTCCACGAACGGTATGTGCCCCACGCCGKGGTACGCGGTCACGGTCGCCGCGGCAATGATGGTGTCCAACTCGGCGAAGGCGGCCGGGATGATGACKGTGTCGTCGCTGCCGTAGATGATCCGGGTGGGGATGGTCAGTTCGGCGAGCGCCTCATCGCCGTCGTCGACGCGCCCGAGGATCGTGGCCCGTACCCGCGGCGGTACCGCGAGGACGRCGCCGAGCAGTCGTTCGCGGGTGGCCTGATCCCAGTCCCCGGCGCGCAGTARATCGACGAACGCGCCCGCCGCGGRAACCGCCTCGCCGAGGTCGGTCGAGGTCAGTCCACCGGCTGTCGCGAGAAAGTCCGGTCCCAACAGCGCCAGGGCGTCCGCGCTACCGATCTTGCGCAACGGGGACACCAACACCAGTCCGGACAGACCGGACTGTCCGTAGGTGCGTAGAAAGTCGGTAGCCACCAGACCGCCGTAGGACCACGCCACCAGAACCACCGGCCCCGGTCCGGCGAGCGAGATAACCGCCGCGAGGTMCTCGGCCCACGTGCGGCTGAGCGCGTAGGTGTCGTCCTCGGGTACATCCGAGCGGCCGTGCCCACGAAGGTCGGGCGCCAGGATGCGGAACGAATTCTGGATCCGCGCAACGAGCGGGTCCCACACGCCCGCGTTCAGCGACAGGCCGTGGACCAGCACGACGGTGGGCGCCTTTTCCGGGCTGTGCTCGAGGACTCGTAGTCGTGCCCCCGCAGCCCCGGTAACGATATGCTCTTTCATGGATTTCACCTTGGACTAGAATGTGACCGACACCACTACAATGATTGTCGTGAAGGTCCGCCTCAATGCCACTTAGGTGGCATTGAAAATCTTGGCGGCGAGTGATATGGTGATTCGTTCGGAAGTGGCGTCTCTCCGGGCGGGTAACGTCGCGCTGGACGCATGTTTGCTGGAGGCCGTCGTGGAGCTGGAAGCTGCGGACTACCGCCGCACTCTCGCGGTGATCAACGACTGTGTCGGTGCGACCGAGTCRCCGTCCTTCCGTAGCGTCGTCCTCGACGCGTTCTCGGCGCACCTTGGCTACGAGCACCTCACCTTCTCCCTCGGCCGCCACCCGTCATTGCAGCTGGAATTGAGCGAGCCCCGCACTCGTGGCATCCTTCCCGAGCTCATGGCACGCTACCTGGACAGGTATGCCGGTCGAGATGTCTTCGCGCACAAGTTCGCTCGTCAACTGATGCAGGAATACGGCCAGGCCGTGCTCCCGCAACTGGCAGAGATGGCCCTCGGCAACGACAGATGCGGAGAATTCCTCGAGGATTTCTTGCCGCAAAACGACATCAGCGACAAGATCCTCKTCTGGCTGGATACCTCGCTGCCCGTTCACGGTTACATCGGAGTCGTTGCGACGGGCGGGCGCACCTTCGATCGCAGAGATCACGAACTCCTGCGGGGACTTCGGCCGACGTTGTCGTACCTGCTGCGCAGCCATCTCGAACATCAGGTCGCGCCGGCGGGAATAGTCTTGTCGATCCGCGAGCACGAAATCGCCCGCTACGTTGCCGATGGATGGCCCAACAGATTGATCGCTCGGGAGCTCGGGATCTCGGAGTGGACCGTCAAACGTCACATCACCCATGTGCTCGCCAAGTGCGGCGTGCGGTCACGCACCGAGCTGGCCATCATGTGGCAGTCCGGCAGACGCGGAACCGACACCGCGGAGCTCCTCTGACCGATCTGACCAGATATCGGAAGCCCAGGTCATGCTTGCGGGCGCCCTCATTCGCCCCTCATAACCGAGTCGCCTGAGCGCCACCGGGYTCACCGCTGCCGAACTGGACGACCCCCGGAACGGGGCACGCACTCCAGCGCGCCCCATCCACGGCCCGTGGTGTCTGGTCGATCAGTCGGCCTTACGGCTGGTCAGCCTGGGAAAGTCGGTGTCGCGGTACTCCATGCTGAGGCGGGTGCCCGCGGCTTCGCTCTCCCTGCTGCGCAGCTCGACGCGCCGGATCTTGCCGGAGATCGTTTTGGGTAGGTCGTAGAACTCCAGCCGCCGGACGCGCAGGTAGGGGGCAAGGTTTTCGCGGGCGTGACGGAGGATCGCCTCCGCTGTCTYGCGGTTCGGCTCCCATCCCGGAGCAAGTGCGATGTAGGCCTTCGGCACGGCCAGGCGTACCTCGTCGGGTGCGGGCACGACGGCTGCCTCAAGCACAGCCGGGTGTTCGACGAGGACGCTTTCCAGTTCGAAGGGGGACACCTTGTAGTCCGAGGCCTTGAACACGTCGTCGGTACGGCCGATGTAGGTGAGGTAGCCGTCCTCGTCGAGGGATGCGACGTCACCGGTGTGGTAGTAGCCGCCGGCCAGTACTTCCGCGTTGCGTTCGGGGCCGCCACGGTAACTGGTCATTAGCGCGAGCGGGTGCGCGGCCAGATCGAGGCACAGCTCTCCCTCAGTGCTGGAGCGCTGGCCGCTCACCGGGTCGACCAGGACCGTGGGCACGCCCGGCAGCGGACGGYCCATCGACCCCGGCTTGACAGCGGCGCCAGGTGAGTTGCCGACCTGGGCGGTCGTCTCGGTTTGGCCGAACCCGTCGCGCAGGGTCAGGCCCCAGTGGGCGCGGACCTGGTCGATGACCTCCGGATTGAGGGGTTCACCGGCCGACAGCACCTCGCGCAGCGCGCCGGGCCCGCCGGAAAGATCGACCTTGATGAGCATGCGCCACACGGTCGGCGGCGCGCACATCGTGGTTACGCCAGCCCGGCGGAGCTGCGCCAGCAGCTTGGCGGGGTCGAACGTGCCGTAGTTGTAGACGAAGATCGTTGCTTCGGCGATCCACGGCACGAAAAACGAGCTCCACGCGTGCTTTGCCCAGCCAGGGGAACTGATGTTGAGATGCACGTCACCGGGTTGCACCCCGGTCCAGTACAGGGTGGACAGGTGCCCGACCGGATAGGACACCTGGCTGTGCTCGACGAGTTTGGGCCGGCTGGTGGTTCCGGAGGTGAAGTAGAACAGCAGCGGATCGGTGGGGGCGGTACGGGATTCGAACCGGTGCACCTCGGTGACGCCGTCGGCCTCGGTGTAGGGGCGCCAGCCGGCGGCCTCGCCACCTACAATGACACCGTTCAGGTTTTTCAGCTTGACCTTCACCGCGTCGGCGGCATTGGCGATCACGCAGGTGGCGCCGCCGCGTTCGATCCGGTCGGCGAGGTCCGTCGGACCGATCGCGGTAGTGGTGGGTATGATTACCGCGCCCAGCTTCATGAGCGCCAGCATCGACTCCCAGAGCTCCACCTGGTTGCCGAGCATGAGGATCACCGGATCGCCCTTGCCGATGCCTAACCCGGYAAGCCAGGTCGCTACCCGGTCCGAGCGACGGGCCATCTCGTCATAGGTGCACCGACGTTCCGAACCATCCTCTTCCACGATCCACAGCGCCACCCGGTCGTTGTTCCGGGCGATTGGGTCAAACCAGTCGATGRCCCAGTTGAACTGGCCTTCGAACCGTGGCCAGCGGAACTCCTCCAGCGCCTTGCCGTAGTCCGTGCGCAAGTTGATCAGAAGATCGCGGGCAGTGCGGTAGGTCTCGGTCGCGGCAGTCGACGTCATCGGCAAACTCCTTCCAACACCGCACAGAGTCGTGCCGAGCCGCCCCCGCCGGCCACCCCCGAAAGTTGGTAGCAGGCGGGGATGGCCACGGGGTGGTAGCRGAGGTAGCCGCGTGATGGTCGCGTGATGGTCACGGGGATGGYCGGTCGACGGCTTGCCTCGGCCGGGTTACTGTGACGTGCACAACATGGCGGTGTGCGCAATGAGGACGGACGCGATGAGTGACACCCGATTACTTCGTCCAGACGACCGCGCGGCCTTGCGGGCCGAGCTGCGCACCATCATCCGGCAGGGCGGAGTCCCGGTGGCATTCGCCGGTGAGGTGGGTGGCAACCGCTTGCGCCTGACGGAGTTCCTGGGCACTCGCACCACCGGCCTGCACAATCTGGAGGTCTGTCCCGGCACGGGACTGGGCGGCCGGGTGATCCTGCAGGGCCGCCCGGTCGGGGTGACCGACTACGCCAGCGCGCGGAGCATCACGCATGACTACGACCGGCCCGTCCTCCGCGAAGGTCTCGCCTCGTTACTCGCGGTTCCCGTTCACGCTGGTGGCCGTTGCCGTGCCGTCCTCTACGGCGCGGTGCGCCAGCCCGCCGCGTTGGGCGACCGGATACGGGACGAGATCGTTGCCGCGGGCCGGCGGCTCGTCCACGAGCTCACCATCCGCGACGAAGTCGATCATCGGTTGGCGATGGCCGAGTCGCTCGCGGCCGTCAGACAGCTCGAGCCCGCGCACGCCGCCACGCTCGAGGAACTTCGTTCGGTGCACTCCGAACTGAGGGCCATCGCGGGAGCCATGTCCGATTCGGCGCTCCAGCGCAGGATCTACGCGGCCGCACAACGTCTCGTCGCCGTCGGCGAGAGCGGGCCGGGAAAGAATTCCAAGGTACGCCTGTCCACCCGTGAGACCGACGTCCTCGCCCAGGTCGCGCTTGGCTGCACCAATGCCGAGGTCGCAAACCGGCTTTCGCTCTCCCGCGAAACGGTCAAGGCATACCTGCAATCCGCCATGCGGAAACTGGACGCGGGCACACGCTACGAAGCCGTCGTCCGCGCCCGCAAGGCGATGCTGATCCCCTGAAATTACCCTGACTTCGCCCGGCGGGGACTTCCGCCCACGGAGAGCCGTGCCCGGTCTTCGTCGCTGAGCTGTTCGGGGCTCTCGTGGGCGTCGTGATGCGCCGAGAACCGCGTCGAGGGTCGGGCCGCCAAGTCGTAAGCATTCACCTGGTTTAGGGATCTTGCTGTAGGTGGCGGTTCGTGGGCGTGGCTGTGGGCCGTGCAGGCGGGGCCRGCGCGGCGGGATCGGTGGGATCGGTGGGGTGCCCGTCAGGTGGGGGCGACGGCGGGTGGTGGCATCCAGGGGGTGCCGCGGAACGCGAGCCGTAGGGCGTGCAGGGCGGAGACGCTGTGTTTGCGGGTGGTGGACAGGTAGCTGGCGATCTGGAGGCGGCAGGCGGCCACGGCCGCGGAGGTGAGCCGTCCGGAGATCTTCTGCTGGGTCTTGAACGGCCGTAGGTCGCCTTCGGACTGGTTGTTCGTCGGCCACACGTCGAGGTCGAAGACGAACCGGAGCATGTCGTCTTGGCGGTCGCGCAGGCACTCGAGTAGGCAGCGGCCGACCGGCTGCTTCGCGCCCTTCTCGGCCGCGGGGACATCCCTGAGCCCGACGCGGACCGCGCCGCGGTACTCGGCGACCAGCGGGTCGCGCAGCGCGGCGGGGACCTCGGCCAGCACGGCCGCGCGGGCGAGGTTGGCCTGGTGGAGCAGGCCCCGCAACGCCTGCTGGAGCTGGACCGGCCACACCGCCTCCGGGTAGGTCTCGACGGCGTCCTGGAGGTCACGCAGCAGATGGCTGACACAGAGTTGGTGCAGGAAACCGACGAACTCCTCGGCGTCGTAGAGGGCGTAACGGTCGTGGACGACGACCCCGAGCATCCGGCCGAGCAGGAACACCMAGAAACTCGCCTTGTCGCGCCGCCCAGCATGAACAGCGTGAACAGCAGCGTCGACGCGGACAGCACGTAGCGCTTCTCGCCCTTCGGCCCGACCTTCAGCGGGGTCTCGTCGAACCCGACGACCTTCTCCGCAGCGATCCGCTGTTCGATCGCGTCGACCGGCTCGGCGACCACGTCCGCGCCCAGGGCCAGCAGCGAGCGCAGCCAGCCCGCCGAGACCTCCCCCCCCCACACACACAGCTCGGCGATCGCCTCCCTGGCCCGCTCGACCGGCAGGTGCTGGCGGACCAGGAAGTACAGCGCGAGCGCACGCAACTCCGGCCCGTAAGACACCGGCGCCCCGGACACCCCGCCGGGCCGGGCGGCTTCCGCCCCGGGATCGCGTCGTCCGTGGACGGCGACAACGACGAGTTCCGCGAGTTCCGCGACACCTTCCGCTCCAGGTCAGYGACCTTCGCCGTCAGCTTCGCGATCTCCCTGGCCTGTGTCGCCACCGTCGCCCGCAACTCGGCGATCAACTCCGCCTGCGCGCGGACGAGGGCGATCAACCCCTCCCTACCCGCCATACCTAGCCTAGGCTGACGATGACCTCTGTCTCACATCATCTTGGCAGGTAGGGTGGGGAGGCTGTGTCGCTTCCGGCCGGAGTTCTACGACTGGCGGGGTCAAAGGCAAGCATGGCGACGAGTTCRCTTACTACGTCTGCGGTGGCCGTCATCAGGGCAGAAAGTGCAGCTTGCCGTATCTGCCCGCCCATCACGTGGAAGACAACGTTGTCCGTGGCTGGCCCCTATGGGTGCGGATGCACGAGGTTGACGCCGAAGCGGCAGAGGTCGCCCTCCAAGACAAGTTGAACCTTGGGAGCGCGGACCGCGCGGARACCCGGCAACGGGCTGCCCGCCAGATGAAGGTCTTGGATGACCAACGGCGCAAGCTTGTCCAGATGGCCTATGCCGACGCCATCCCACTCGACCTCCTGAAGACGGAGCAAGACCGCATCGGCCGGGAGCAGCTGGCCGCCCAGCGGGCTCTTGCCCAAGCCGAAACCGAGCACGAAGACATCTCCGAGACCTTCCGTCAGGCCGTCACCCTGATGCGCCTGGGCCCTGCGATCTACCAGCAGGCCACCCCGGAGATCCGGCGGATGTTGAACCGGGCCTTTTTGGTGCGCATTGAACTTGATGTAAAAGAGACCGGCACGATGCTGGCCCAGCCCTGGGCATCCATGGAACGTGTGGTACGTCACACACGGGAGTTGCGGCTCGCGGATATGGCCGACGTGACATGTATCACAGAAGGGTCGGGACTGGGCCCATCCGAGGGCCCAGAAACGACGGACCCCGGCCATGAAGATCATGACCGGGGTTCGAGTATGAATCCTTTGGTGGAGGTGAGGGGACTCGAACCMCTGGCCTCCTCCGTGCGAGGGAGGCGCTCTACCAGGCTGAGCTACACCCCCTGGAAGCATCTGAAGCTTACAGGACCGCGTAGCCCATGTGACGACCACCCGGTTCGGATGGACCGCCACCTCCGGCCGGCCGTCAGCTGATGCTGATGCCCTCCTTGCCCCGAGCCCTCGATCGGGCGGCCGGCACGGCGACCTCCCGGGTGAGATCTGGCTGGATGCGCTCCGACAGGGCGAGGTCCGACAGGGCGAGGCCGGACCTCGCGACGGTGGCCATCAACCGGTCGAACAGGGGGGCCGCGGCGGCTGGCCGGAGCAGCCCCGCCTCATGGCCGCACCATCCCCACACCCGAGCGCCGTCGATGACGAGCTCCTGGTCCGGCTCGGTGCCTCGGGGGAAGGCCAGCCGGGCGTCGGTCGGAACATCCGGCGTGCCGAGCGGGTGGTGCGTCCACAGCTGCAGGGACTCCTCCGGGCACCACGCCTTGTCGCGGACGGCTATCTGCCATACCGCCCGTCCGGGCCGGTACAGGGCGAGCCGGATCGCCGTTCCCCGGCAACGGAACAGCAGACCGACCCCGTCGGGACGAACACCTCGTACCTCGACGGGCACCGGGGAGCTCCCCGAGCAGACGAGGTATCCCTCGCTCCGCAACCGGGCCATCCACGACTCGAAGGTCACAGCGAACGCTGCCTTCCTGATAGTTCTCGATAGCTACACAGTGATTACGTGATGATTACGCAGTAGTTGCGCTGGTCTGGGAAGCCCCATCGGGGGATCGGCCGGTCGGGACCGGACCAGCCGCCAGGACCGGACCAGCCGCCAGGGCCGGATCAGCCCGGCTGGCCCTGGCGGCGCGGCCACAGGTGACCGGGGCGGGCAGCGGGCTGGCGTGTGACGGGAGAAGACGGAGACGGCGCGACCTGGCTCATCCGGCGGAGCGCACAGCTCAGCCGGTTATCCGGGGAGCGCACACGGAGCACTCCGGTGAACGAACCGGCCGGGGCAGGACGGGAGTCCGGGAATACGGATGATCGATAGCTGCTCCCACCGGGAGCAAAAAGATCATCCGTTCAGGTCTGGCGCCGAGCTCCGAGGCCCCTCGCGCCCAGAACGGTCCCAGAATTACAGGACCGATGTGCTCGTCGCGCGTGCGGCGAGGCTCAGTGGACGCGAGGGCTGGGACAACACCGACAGCGCCCTGGACAACAGACCTCTCGCCACGCCCAGTGAGGGGTGGAGTCGGGCTGCCAACGGAGCGTCACATCTTTATTATGCACGGCAGCCCGGCCGGGCGTCGGAGCGCAAGTGGCCGCCGGAGATCGGCTCAGGCCCATGCGGACACGGTGATTCCGGCTGTCCGGAGTGCCTTGACGATCTTCACGCCGCACGCCGCACGCCGCGAACCGCACGCCGCGAACCACGCGCCACGCGCCACGCGCCACGYGCCACGCGCCGCACGCCGCACGCCGTGTATCGCTCGTCTCGGGGCAGGTGCCCCGAGACGGTGTGGGTCGGTATCCCGGCGACTACCGGGGAACGACAACCACAGGACGATGTCCGGTCCGGACGGCGAGCACGAGGAGTCCGCCCGGCCGGCACGAGGAGGTTGTCGTGATCTTCGATAATCGGGAGGAGGCCGGCCGGCAGCTCGGGCAGCGGCTGGCGCATCTACGCGGCCGTGATGTCGTTGTCGCCGGGCTGCCCCGCGGGGGCATTCCCGTCGCGTTCGAGGTGGCGCGGGCGCTGGAGGCCCCGCTGGACGTCATCCTCGTCCGCAAGCTCGGTGTCCCCTTCCAGCCTGAGCTCGCGATGGGGGCCATCGCCGAGGGTGGGGTGCGGGTCGTCAACGAGGAGGCCCGGCGGCTGGCCAACGTGGGGCCGGACGAGTTCGCCGCGGTTCAGGCGCGCGAGTTGGTGGAGCTTGATCGTCGGGCCCGGCGGTTCCGGAACGGCCGGCCAAGGATCCCGCTCGCCGGGCGGACGGTGGTCGTGGTGGACGACGGGATCGCGACCGGATCGACGGCCTCTGCCGCGTGCCAGGTCGTGCGGGCCCAGGGAGCCACCCACGTGGTGCTGGCGACCCCCGTTGCCCCCCGTGACCGGATCGGCTGGCTGCGCCGGCAGGCAGACGAGGTGGTCTGCGTCCAGACGCCCGACGCCTTCTTCGGTATCGGCGAGTTCTACGCGGACTTCTCCCAGACACCGGACGAGGAGGTCGTCGACCTGCTGCGCCGGGCCGCGCTGACGATGCCGGTCGGCGGCGCGGTAGCCGACCCGTCCGGCGGCGACGTCGAGGTCGACATCCCCGTCGGTCGAGTGCGGCTCGCTGGTCGGATCACCGTGCCCGACCCGTCCCGGGGAGTGGTCGTCTTCGCCCACGGCAGCGGCAGCAGTCGGCACAGCCCACGTAACCAGTTCGTGGCCCGCGACCTCAGTGCCGCGGGGCTCGCGACCCTGCTGTTCGACCTGCTCACCCCGGACGAGGAGCGTGACCGGGCGAACGTGTTCGACATCAGGCTGCTTGCCCGGCGGCTGATCGATGTGACCGGTTGGCTGCGCGGCCAACCGGTCACGGCTACCCTCCCCATTGGTTACTTCGGCGCCAGCACCGGCGCCGCCGCGGCGCTGCGGGCCGCCGCGGAAGGGGGGTTCCCCGTCGCGGCCGTCGTGTCGCGGGGCGGCCGACCGGACCTGGCCGCGGCGCAGCTGACCGCGGTACGCGCCCCGACGTTGCTCATCGTCGGTGCGCGGGACGATCTGGTCCTCGAGCTGAACCGGCAGGCCCAGGCCCGACTGCTGGGCTGCGAGAACCGGCTGGCGATCGTCCCGGGCGCCACGCACCTGTTCGCCGAGCCGGGTGCCCTGGAGCAGGCGGCCGCGCTCGCGCGTGACTGGTTCGTCGATCACCTGGCGTTGGCCGGCCATCCCGGTCGCGCCTGACCGGGTACTGACCTGCCCTCCGCGCGACGCCGGGCGATGCGTGCCCACCCGGGCGACACTCTGGTGGTCCACCGTCACACCACCCGGCAGCCGGATCGACTCGGCGAGATCTTCGAGGTGCGCTCGGTGGCGGGGGATCCGCCGTTTGCGGTCCGCTGGTCCGGCACGGGGCACGTCAGCTTCGTCTACCCGGGTCCGGATGCCGAGATCCGTCACCGCGACGAGGAGGCATGCGGCGGGGCCGGCTGAGCGGACCGGATCAGGCCTGGTCGACGACCCGCCCCGCATCGAGGGCGAGGATGCGGTCGGCGAGAACCTCGGCGTCCGTGGGATCGTGCGTGACGATGAGCACCGGAGCCGCCAGCGTCGGTAGCACATTATGCAGGAAGGACCTGACCTCGCGGCGGGTCGCGGTGTCGAGCGCGGCGAGCGGTTCGTCGAGCAGCAGCAGTCCGGGCCCTGATGCCAGCGCCCGCGCGAGCGCCACCCGTTGCCCCTGGCCGCCGGACAGGGCATCCGGTCGCCGGTCGCCGAGATGGCCGATCCCGAACCGTTCCAGCCAGGTGTCCGCGGACGCCCGGGCGTGCCGCCGGCCCTGACCGAGGCGGGCCCGCAGGCCGAAGGCGATGTTGTCGCGGGCCCGCAGGTGTGGGAACAGCAGGTAGTCCTGGAAGACCATGCCGACCGGCCGCTGTTCGGACGGGACGAAGCGGTGCTCGGCCGGGTCGTCGAGAACCTCGCCGGCGAGGGTGATCCGACCCTCGTCGAGCGGGAGGAGACCGGCCAGGGCCCGCAGCAGCGTGCTCTTGCCCGCCCCGCTGCGGCCGAGGACGGCGACCGTCTCCCCCCGTGCCACGCTGACCTCGACGTCGAGCACGAACTGGCCCCGTCGCACCGTCATCAGCGCGCTGAGCCCGCCTGACGCCGGATCCAGGCCGGGGGCGGAGGGCGCCGCCCGCGCCGAATCTCCGGTGACGGTGTTCACGGGACGCCCTGTGTTCACGGGATGCTCCGCTCGAGCGCATCGGGGGCGCCGTCACGCGTTCCCCGGTTGCGTAAAATTCGCCGGGTGCCGGGRAACCACCGGCCCCGCAGCGCCACCAGAACCCCGACGCAGACCGCGAGCAGTACGAGTGACAGCGCGATGGCGGTGTCCGAGTCCGTCTCCAGCGCCAGGTAGACCGCGAGCGGCGTGGTCCGGGTGGTCCCGGGGAAGTTGCCGGCGAACGTGATCGTGGCCCCGAACTCGCCGAGGGCGCGGGCCCAGCACAGCGCCGCGCCGGCGGCCACCGCCGGCGCCGTCATCGGCATGGTGACTCGGCGAAACGTCATCCACGGCCCGGCGCCGAGGGTGGCGGCGGCGTCCTCGAACCGCCGATCGGCGCTGTTCAGCGCGCCCTCGACGGACACGACGAGGAACGGCATGGCCACGAAGGTCTGCGCGATCACCACGCCGACGCTGGTGAACGGGATGGTGATGCCGAACCAGCCATCGAGGTACTGGCCGACGATGCCGCGCCGACCCAGTACCAGAAGTAGGGCCACGCCGCCGACCACTGGCGGCAGCACGAGCGGGAGGGTGACCAGGGCACGCAGCAGAGACCGGCCGGGAAAACGCGTGCGGGCCAGCAGCCAGGCCAGGGGGACACCGAACAGCAGCGACAGCACGGTCGTGGCGGTGGCCGTCTCCACCGACAGGAGGAGGGCCTGCCGGACCGCGATCTCGGTGAGCAGATCGGGCAGGGCGGACCAGGGAGCGCGGACGAGCAGGCCGACGAGCGGCAGGAGCAGGAACAGGCCAGCGATCCCGGCCGGCACCAGCAGCGCCCAGGACATCCGGCGGCGCGTTTCCCGGCGAACCGTGCGGCGTGGATGTCCGCCGGTCCGCGGGTCACCCGGCCGGGGTGCCCGATCGCGCGGGCCGAACCGGCCGCGCGGGCCGAACCGGCCGCGCGGGCCGACGGCCCGTTGCTCCGGCTGACCCCCTCGAAGGAGCGAACCGCCGCGGGTCGACACGGCGGGCAGGCCCTTCTCGCTGATCGGGGTCAACGACGCTCGGGAAGCTCGATGACGACGTTGGTCGACTTCACCGCGCCGACCGCGAGGACGCCGGCTTCCAGCCCGAGTTCGTCGGCGGCCTCCCGGCTCATGAGCGAGACCAGGCGATGCGGGCCGGCCTGGATCTCGACCTGGGCCATCACCGTGTCGCGCACCACGCGGGTGATAATCCCGGGGAAGCGGTTACGCGCGGATTCGGCGACGACCGGCGTCTGGGCGGCGGTCTGCTCGGTCGCCAGATCCTTGGCGAATCCGGCCAGGGTGCCGCCTTCGATCGCCCGGCGGCCGGCGTCGTCCAGGACGGTTGGCAGTCGGCCGCTGTCCGCCCACCGGCGGATGGTGTCGTCGCTGACACCGAGCAGCGCGGCGGCCTCGCTGATCCGGAATCTCGGCATGGGGTGATCGTACCCGCATCTTCGGGGGAGCTGCGACGCATGATCCGAAATTACGGAGAAATCACAGAGAAATATCCGCTCCTGCGGGTCGGGCGGCGAGGTGGTCGGATTGACGGGACCGTGTCCTCGACCGACCCGATGTCGRCCGGATGACCGGTTGGCGCATCACGATCCGGTCCGGCGGGGCACGATGCGGAGGTTGCCCTTCTCGGCCCGACTCGCCCCCTGCCCGACTCGCCACTCCTGGAGCACCCGTGACACCGCTCGCTTCCAAACCGACCGCCACCACGTCCTACGGTGACCCGGTCGCCGGCCCCGTGCGGATCAACGCGCGCGCGCTGCTCGTGGCGGGTGATCGGGTGCTGCTCGCCAACGAGCGTGGCCAGAAGTCGTTCCACTTGCCGGGAGGCCGGGTTGAGCCGGGGGAGACCGTGCAGGCGGCGCTGCGCCGGCTGCTGAAYGAGCAGGCCGGTATCGAACTGGACTACCTGACGTTCGTGGGCGGCATCGAGAGCATCTCGATCGAACGCGGTGGGCGGACGGGGGTGCTCGACGTCGTCTTCGCCGCTGACCGGTCGTGGGGCGCCGACTTCGGGAGCAGGCTGAATGATCTCGACATCGTCTCGGTGTCCCTTGGGAGCCTGCTCGACCTGGAACTAAGGCCCGCCGACCTGCGCCGACTGGTCCCCGCCTGGCTCACTAACACCCGTCCGGCCTGGTACGGGTCGGCCAGCCGCTGACCGTAGGCGCGCATCCTCACCTTCGCACGGTTGACCTCATCTCGACTTCAGGTTCTAGCGTTCCACGCCCGCACGCCCGCACGCCCGCACGCCTGCGGGTCGGAATGCGGTCGGATGCAGGAGCCAGGCGACCCCCGCCACAGCCCCGTGACAGGCCCGATCCGGTGACGAACCGCCCTGGCCCCGGATCCCCTTGGGTACATTCGCCCGGTGTTCTCTCGACGCCGACCCTGGCCGTCGCGGTCCGCATCGGGCGCTGCATCGCGCGATGGTCACCGCTGTTTCCGTCGTCACCGCCGGACGGGGTGACAACGGCATGGTCGTCATCGGGGTGACGGGTCACCGCGGGCTCTCCGGCGGGCAAGCCGAATACACGGCCGGCGAGATGCGCCGGGTGCTGGCGCCTCTCGCCGCGGCCGGGTTGACCGGGATCAGCTGCCTGGCCGAGGGAGCAGACACCATCTTCGCCGACGTGGTCCTCGAACTTGGGGGCCGGCTCATCGTCATGATACCCGCGGCCGGTTACCGGGACTTTCAACCCGCTACGCATCGGCGCAACTACGACCGGCTGCTCGGCCGCGCCACCGAGATACGCAGCCAGGACCGGGCGAAGCCCGATCTGCCCAGCCTGATGTCGGCGAGCCGCCTTCTGGTCGACGCATCCGACCGGGTTCTCGCGGTGTGGGACGGTCTGCCGGCGCGTGGCTTCGGGGGGACGGCGGACGTCGTCTCCTACGCGCGCTGGCGACGCAAACCCCTCCAGATCATCTGGCCCGACGGTGCCGTACGGGCGGGGGCGACCTCCGTCGCCGGCTCGGGCGAACGACAGCGGTAACCGGCGGAGGTCGCCGCGGGGCCTGGGCTACCGCGGGGCCAACGTCACGACGTCCACCTGCACCGGGGCGAGACTCCTCCTGGCCGGAGCCGTCGTGGCCGGTGGCCGGGTCGTTGCCGGCCGGGTCGTTGCCGGCCGGGTCGGGGGCTTGGTCGCCGTGGACGTCACGGAAGCTGCGCTGGCGGTCGTTGCCGCGCGGGTGGTCCGGCCACCGGTGGCCGGGGTGCCGGTGGTCGGGGTGCGGGTGGTCGGGGTCCTGGCCTCGATCGGCCCGGCGGCCACTCCTGCCGCCGCTGCGGACGGCCTGGTCGGCACCGGCGGGGCGGCGGCGAGAACGGGCGGTGCCTGGTGCGCAGGCGGGGAGGCCGCCGACGCCGGGCCGCCGGAGGAGCGCCCGGGCGGCGCGGACCTGCCACCCGCCGCGAGGCGCAGGGTGTTCAGAGCGAAGTCCTCCGCCGCCAGGTCGTTCTGCTGTTCCTCTTCGGTCGGGCCGAGGACGGATCCGCCGCCGGGGGCGCTGGGCCCACCTGAGCCGGGTTCGTCCACGGCGAGCTCCTCCGTGGCGGGGCTGCCTGACGCGGCGGGCCGGGGGGCGGCTGGTGTCCGCACGGGCGGGCGGCCCTCGCGGGATCCGGACCGGCCGCTGCTCGGAGTGTCCACGGTGCCGCCGTCGTCCGGCTGTGACTCGTGCAACGGAGCACGCGCACCCGTGGTCACGTCGTCGGGCGAGGAGTTGAGCCCCGCAGCGGTGGCTGCGGCGGCCACAGCGGCCACCGCGGCCACCGCGAATGCGGCGACCGGGCGCATCCGGGACCGGCGAGCACGAACGAGCGGGTCCGCCGGCAGGCGTTCCACCCGTGGCTCGGCCGCCCGCCTCGCTGATGTGGATCTCACCGATGCCGCTCGCCCGGAGTCCGCTCGCCCGGAATCCGGACGCGGGGAGGCCTCCCGGCGCTCCGGCGGTGGCAGTGTCGGGGGCGGTGGCAGTGTCGGGGTCGGGGTCGGCGGCAGTGTCGGGGGCGGCGGCAGTGTCGGGGGCGGCGGCAGTGTCGGGGGCGGCGGCAGTGTCGGGGGCGGCGGCAGTGTCGGGAGCGGCGGCAGTGTCGGGAGCGGCGGCAGCGCCCGGGCGGCCATCGGGTCCGGGACACTCCCGGTGGGGCTCGGTGCCCGCCGACCGGTGCTGTGCCGCCCGCCCGTGGCCGTCCTGAGGGGAGCCTTTCCGGGGGGAGCCGTCCGGGTCGGTGGTCGAGGATCGGTAGGCTCAGGCCGCGGATCCGCGCCTGTCGTCGCGGCGCCCGCCCGCCCGCCGTGAGCCGTGGCGGCCTGTCGGCCACGGCCCCACGCCGCTCGGGTCGACCGCGGCTTCGATCCGGCGAGCAGCGCCAGCAGTTCGGTGGTATCGGGCAGAGAGGCCCCATCGGCCTGTCGCACACGGGCGAGCGCTCGCCGCACCCCCTCGCCGATGGGAGCCGTGTGCTCCGACCGGTCGGCGCGGCGTCGTCCGGCCCGGGCCGCGGGTTCGACAGACCCGCTGGGCTTTCCCGTCGCGGCCAGATCGACGATCCCGGCCCACGCGACGATGTCAGCGGCGGGGCCCTCCCAGCCACCCGCCGCGGGACCGTAGCCATAGCCGGGCACATAGCCGGGGCTGCTGGGGGGAGGCCACAGGTGGCCGGAGCGCCCGGCGACGATGTGCGGCGTCCCGGGCGCCGTCCCGCCGGCCGAGCCGGCCGCGGGGGACAGCAGCAGTGGCCGCAGGGCCGCCGCGACACCCAGGTCTACCAGCCGCGGCCCGGTAACGGAGAGCACGACATCCGTTGCCGTCAGGTCGCCGAGTGCGCCGACCGTGCGGTGCGYCGCATCGATGGTCTCCAACAGGGTCCGGGCAAGGCGGTCGATCTCGTCCGAGGACAGCGGTCCGCGTTCGGTGAGCTCGCGGGCCAGGGTCGGGCCCCCGACGAACTCCGTGACCATGTAGGGCCGCTCGGCGGCGGGCGCGGCGTCGAGCACGCCGCAGGTGTGTGCCCCGGCCAGCACGCGAGCGCGGTCGATCGCCGCCGCGAACCGGGCCCGCATGTCCGCGCGCAGGGCGTCGCCCGGGTGCAGCGCGCGGACCGCGACCTGCGCGCCTCCGACCGCACGGCTCAGATAGACGATGCCGGTGATGCCGGCGTCCAGYCGACCGAGCAGCTGGTAGGGCCCGAGTGAGGTGGGCTCGCCAACGGCGAGCGGCGCGACGTGACGAGGTAGCCGAGCGGTCATGGTGATAATGCCCCGAATGCGGCTCGTGGACGGTCAGCGGCGTTTATTCTCTCCGACGGTAGCTACTCCAGTCGTGTCCGTGAAGACCGCTACGCCTCCTTCTTCGCCCTTCTTCGCATCCGCAGCGAATTCGGCATCCGCCGTGACGTCGGCGGGCACGGGGCACGAGCGCAGTGATCATCGTCGGCGGAACATCGCCCGGCTGTTCCCCGGTCGGCTACGTCCCGGCCGACCGATCATTGGTCGGTTGGCGGCTCCGGCGCGTACGCGACGGCGATCCCGTCGAGAAGCCATTTCAGCGCCTGCTCGAAGCGCGGCGCCGTGTATCCGCAGCCGAGGGCGGCGATGGCGCGCAGCCGTGGGTACTCCTTCTCGGCGGTCTGTGCGTCCTCGGCGCTCTGCGCGCGGTTGAGGACCTGGGCGTCAAGGACCTGGACGGAGAAAACCGGTTGCGCCGTCGGGACACCGGGGCGATTCTGGGCGTCGGCCGCCGGAGGCCGTCGGCGGTCGAAATCCTCTCGGTCGCCGAGTTCGCGCAGCGTGCAGCCGACCACCAGATCATTAAGCGAGTGGATGATGCGCAGCTGGTCCTGCGGATCATCGGTGATCTTCGAGGCGACGGTCAGGCACTGCTCGATGTGCCGCAGCTTGTTGGGACCGAAACCCCGGCGGATGCCGATCCGAAGGGCCCAGGGATGTTCCTGGAAGGACCGCCTCGCGCGCCGGGCGATCTGGGTGAGGCCGTCCCGCCAGTCCTCGGGAATCTCGTCCAGCAGATGCCCGGCCAGGAACGCGTCCCACATCAGGCCGGTCAGTTCGTCCTTGTCCCGGACGTGGTGGTAAAGCGTCATCGTCCCGACGCCCAGATKTGCGGCGATCCGCCGCATCGACACCGCCGCGAGCCCCTCCGCGTCGGCGATCTCCATCGCGGCCAGGGCCAGCCGTTCACCGCTCAGGGGCGTCCGGCATCCCGGTGGGGTGGACACCCGTGCCATCGGCTTCCCCGGGGGCCGCCCCGGGGCCGCACTCGGCGGCGCCGCCATCGCCACTCACCTCCTGGCAGGACGCCTCCTGGCAGGAGGCACGGGCTGCCATTTTGGCGTTGGTACATCGTACGGCGTAGGGTTGGCCCAGCGTTCGTACGGTGTACGAAGGCTGGAGCTGTACGAAGGCTGGAGCTTGGAGGTATTCGGGTGAGGGCAGATTCGGACGAGGGTGGTTCGGGTGAGGGTGGTGCCGTGGTCGGCAGGACCGCCGGTACCGGGGCGGGCGCCTCGCCGGAAGGTGGCGCACCRCCGGGCCGGCGGATTCCGGGCTGGGCCGTGCTGGCCGTCTGCTGCCTGGCCCAGTTCATGGTCGTTCTGGACATTTCGATCGTGAACGTCGCGCTGCCGTCGATGCAGACCGATCTCGGGATGACGGCGAGCGGCCTGCAGTGGGTGGTCAACGCCTATACGATCGCGTTCGCGGGTCTGCTGCTCTTCGGCGGCCGGGCGGCGGATCTGTTCGGTCGCCGCCGGGTGTTCGTGGCCGGGCTGGCGCTGTTCACCCTGGCGAGCCTCGGCGGTGGTTTTGCGCGGACCGAGGCGCAGCTCATCGTCGCCCGGGCCGTGCAGGGGCTGGGCGGGGCCGTGCTCGCCCCGGCGACGCTGACCCTGTTGATGACCTCCTTCGCCGAGGGGCGGGAGCGGACCCGGGCGTTGGGCGCGTGGGGCGCCACCGCGGCCAGCGGCGGGGCGCTTGGCGCGATCGTCGGCGGTGCGCTGACCGAGGTCGCGAACTGGCGGTGGGTGCTGTTCGTCAACGTGCCGATCGGCGTGGCGCTCCTCGTGGCCGCCCGGCTCGTGCTCGTCGAGTCGCGGGGCCAACTGAGCCGGCTGCGTGATCTCGACATTCCCGGCACGGTGACCGTTACCGGGGGTCTGGTGCTGTCGGTCTACGTCATCGTCCGCACCGAGAGTTCCTCCTGGACGTCCCCGGTCACACTCGGGATGCTGGCCGGGGCGGTAGTGCTTCTTGCCGCGTTCGTGGCCGTCGAGGTCACGACCCCCGCCCCGCTGGTGCCGCTGAGCGTCTTCCGCTACCCCGGGCTCGCCGCGGCGAACTCGGTCGCAGCCTTCCTCGGCGCCGCTATGTTCACGATCTTCTTTTTCCTTACCCTCTTCCTCCAGCAGGTTCAGGGTTACAGCCCGCTGCGCGCCGGGGTGGCCATGCTCCCGATGCCGCTCATGATCATCGTTGCCTCGCGGATTGTCACCCGGATGATCGGGCGGCTCGGTCCGCGGCCGATCATCGTGTTCGGTCTCGTGAGCGGAACGGCGGGTCTGCTCTGGATGTCGACGATCACCCGGGACGGCTCGTACTGGGTGCACGTGTTCGGCCCGGTCCTGATCGTCGGGCTGGGGGTGGGGTCTATCATGGTCGCGATGGTCGCTGCGGCCACGGCGGGCGTGCCGATGCGCCTGGCGGGCCTCGCGTCGGGTCTGATCAACACCAGCCGCCAGATCGGCGCGGCGATCGGCCTCGCCGCGGTGTCGACGATCGCGACCAGGCATACCGACGGCCGCCTCAGGCACGGGGCCGCGCGGCTTGACGCGCTGGCCTCCGGCTACTCCCTCGGGCTGTTCATCGGCGGCTGCGTCCTCGCGGTCGGGATCCTGGCCGCGCTGCTGCTGCCCCGTGTCCGGCGGCCCGAGCCGGAGCCGCCCCTCGGCGCGACGGAGAAGACCGCGTCCGGGGCCTCGGATGACGAGGACCAGGCACTCGCGGAGATCTGATCCATTTCTATCAGCCGTGCGGACATCAGATCGCGGATCCGCGCAGCAGCCCGACGAGCTCACTGCCCGCGCGTAGCTCCCCGTCCGGGCCGAAGACCTCGACGCGACCGATCGCCCGGCCGTGGCCCGCGTGCAGGGTACGCACCCGGAACAKATGCCAGTCCCGGACGTCCAGGTCGTCGTAGAAGGTCACATTCTGCGATAGGACAGCGACTGCCAGGCGCTTGGTGGGGGTCAGGCCGGTGACGGCCAGCAGGTCGGACAGCGGCAGCAACTCGCAGCTGTGCGCGATGAACGCCCTCCACAGGGACCGGTCCTCCGGCGCCTCGGGGATGCGCTGCCATTGGTCCAGCTGATGGGTGTCCGCTCGGGGAAGCACCCGAACTTCCCAGGGCATCATCGGACGGTCAAGGGGGCTGGCGTRCTGCGGGCCGAGGAAGTCGGACTCGGTGGAGCGCAGGCGCAGGAAGTCCGGCTCCGGGGAACGGAGCATCACGTCCGCCCGGCAGATCTGCAACGAGTCCTGCCGGAAGGTCAGGGCCAGGGAGTCGATCGACCGCCCGTGGGCCAGCCGCTCGACGTCGATCCAGACCGGTTGGCGGCAGTCGCCGGGGCGCATGAACACCGTTTGCAGGCTGTGCGTGATCTTGTTGGGGGTCATGCGCTCGGCGAGAACGATCTGCTGGCCGAGCAGCTGCGCCCCGAGGACGCCGCCGTGTGTGCTGGGCAGGCATCGGGCCGGCACCGGCGGAACATCCCCGCCGAGGTCGAGAACTGCCAGTAGTTCACTCAGAGTRCACTGGCCGGGCGCCGGCACCGCATCGACCTGATCCTGCGTGCTTGCCCGTTGCTTGGGGGCCTCRCCGGCTCGTGCGTCCGTTGTCTTCGCGGATTGTGTACCCACAGCGCACCCTTCCCGTGGACGCTCGCCAGGTGCGGATGCCGCGGACGCCCGCGCTGGACGCCCGCGCTGGACGTCCAGGTCGGGGGACCGCGACCGGTCGCTGCACTCTCTGGCGAACTGCCACACGTGGATCATGACTCCGCCCGGCGCGGAGCCTCGCGGCAAATATCGACCTGTTCGCCGCTGACCGCTGGCCGCAGTGGCGCACGCCACGTTCCATCGAGCCCATATGACCGATAAAAGGTGCTCCTTATCGGTCTGCTCGCCGATTTCGGACTGTTCCCGATCTCAGACTGCTCTGGAATCTGCTTCGAATCCCCCGTAGGGACGGGTGATGATCTCCATGCCGTGACCGGCCGGGTCCAGGAAGTACAACCCGCGTCCGCCGTCATTATGATTGATCTCGCCCGGGTGCTTGCGCTGCGGATCCGCATAGTAGGTGATCCCGGCCCGTTGGATCCGCTCGAACGCCGCGTCGAACTCCTCCTCGGAGATCAGGAACGCGTAGTGCTGCGCAGTGATCGACCCAACCGGGGCGGTGGCGAAGTCCAAGGTGACACMGTTTGCGGTGACGACTGGGATGAACGGCCCCCACGCGGCGCCGACCTCGAGATCCAGGATATCCGCCAGAAACTCGGCCGATTCCCGGTTATTCCGGGCATGCACAATAGTATGATTCAGTTCGACTGGCATATGGAACTTCTCCGTAAGTCGCTTGGTCTGTAAGGCGCTTTGTTCGCGAGTCGCTCTGTCGGCATCTCCATGGCCTCGTGGTCCTCGGTGGAGATGCCGGGAATGCCCGGATTCGGAATGTCGTAGTCCGCGAAGACGACGGGGAGCCGGCCCACCACCTGGTTATCCCATCCGGTCCTCGCCGTCTACCCGATCCTCGTGCTGCCGGCGGCGCTCGTGGGGCGGGTCACGCTCATCCGGATCAAGCACCCGTCCCCGGACGAGGGAATCGACGTGCAGCGTCACCGCGTCCCGGGTGACGTCGAGCGGAGCGACGACGAACCGACCGATCGGCAGGTAGACGCCGTCGGGTCGGGAGTCCCAGCTGTGCAGCCCCACCCACCAGCGGTCCCGCGCGTCGGTGAAGGCATGGGCCCCGCTCGGTCCGAAGCCGACCTTTCCCCCGGTCAGCATCGGTTCGCCCGCCGGCAGGCAGGGCCCGAGCGGCCCTTTGCACGACGCGGTCGCCACCACCTGCCGTCCACCGAGCGACGACGCGGCCGAATAGAGCAGATGGTGACGCCCGCGGGCTGAGATCATCGATGGTGCCGAGATCCGCCCCTGCTGCCAGGACAGGCTCGGGCGGAGCATGACGGCGGGTTCGCCGGTGAGCACGAGTCCGTCGGACCGCAGCCGCGCCGCCCACAGGGTGGGCGGCGCGCCGTGGTTCCGGTCCGAGCCGCCGCCCGCACCGGGGCTTGCCCAGGCCAGGTAGGCGCGTCCGGCTTCGTCAACGAAGGGACTCGGATCCGAGCTGCCGCCGTCCGCGGTCTGGCAGATGAAGGGCGCGAGGGAGGTGTCGACGAACGGACCGTCGGCGGAGTCGGCGGTCGCCGCGGAGATACAGCGGACGCCGAGGCCACGCACGGCCGTCGCGTAGTACATGACGAACCCGTGGCCGAAGGCGCCGACGGCAGCCGGGCCGAGGCCGCCCGCGGGGTCGGCCCAGGGCGGCAGGGCGCGCAGCGCGGCCGGCTCGATCGTCCAGCTCCGGCGGTCCCGGCTGGAGAGCACGTCAACGGTGCCGGGGGAGTCCGGGTCCACACCGAAGGCATAGGTTGTCCGGTTGCGGGTGATCAGGGACGGGGCTRAGAACTCGATCCCGGGGACGAGGACGGCCCGGGAACCCGGGCCCGGACCGGACCTGGCAAGGTACAACCCGCCTAGGACGATGATGATGACGACCACGGCGGGCTGGCGCCGGACGAAGTCGATCAGACCCTGAGCGAGCCCGGCGCCCTTCTCTCCGGCCATCCCGCCACCATCCTCAGGGCAAGTATCTGAGTAAGCATCTAATGGCAGAGTGTATTCGCGGTCAGCTCGACCTCACCGGACGCGGGTCGGTGCCGGTTCGGTCGGTGCCGGTTCCACCTGCGCCGGCTCGGCGGACAGCTTGTGCAGCAGAGCGGCACTGCGGGCGTTCACCCCGACCAGGTTCACCTGCGTGCCGCGTTCGCGGTACTTCGCGCGCACGTCGTCGAGGGCGGTGACCGCCGCCGAGTCGAGAAGGTGGGCCTCCGAGAGGTCGATRACCACCCGTTCGGGGTCGCACGCGTAGTCGAAGGCGTTCACCAGATCACTGGTCGATGCGAAGAACAGCGTGYCCTGGACGACGTAGATCCTCTCCCGGCCCTCCGGGTCGAGCACGCTGGTCACCAGCGCCAGGTTCGCGGCCCGGCGGGTGAACAGCAACGCGGCCAGCATGACGCCCACCCCGACGCCGTAGGCGAGGTTGTGGGTGGGCACCACGACGGCGACGGTCGCCACCATGACCGCGGTCTCGCCGCGGGGCRTCCGGCGCAGCGTCGAGGGCTGGATGCTGCGCCACTCGAAGGTCATGACCGACACCAGGATCATCACCGCGACCAGCGCCGACATCGGGATGACCCGCACGAGGTCGCGCAGCGGGACGACCAGCATGAGCAGGAAACCGCCGGCGGCGAAGGTCGACAGCCGGCCCCGCCCGCCCGAGTTGACGTTCACCATCGTCTGGCCGATCATGGCGCAGCCGCCCATCCCGCCGAAGAACCCGTTGACGATGTTGGCGACACCCAGGCCCCAGGATTCGCGGTTCGGGTCATGCGTGGTGTCGGTCAACCGGTCCACGATCTGCGCGGTCAGCAGCGTCTCCACCAAGCCGACGGCGGTGAGCGCCACCACGTACGGGGCGATGATCCGCAGTGTCTCCCAGGTCAGCGGCACGTCGGGCACACCGGGGACGGGCAGTGAGCTCGGCAGCCGGCCCTCGTCGCCGACGGTAGGGACGGAGATGTCGAAACCGGCGGTGACGAGGGTGAGGACCGCCACCGCCACGAGCGGCGGCGGGACCGCTCTGGTCAGGCGGGGGAGAGCCAGCAGGATAGCGAGGCCCGCGGCGACGAGGGCGTAGACCTGCCACGACTTGCCGATCACGTGCGGCATCTGCGCGGTGAAGATGAGGATGGCCAGCGCGTTGACGAAGCCGATCATCGCGCTCTGCGGGACGAACCGCATCAACCGTGCCACCCCGAGCCGGCCGAGCACAAACATCAGCAGGCCCACCCCGATGGTCGTCGCCAGCAGGTAGTTCAGGCCGTGATCGCGGACCAGGGGGGCGGCGACGAGGGCCATGGAGCCTGCCGCCGCCGAGATCATCGCCGGGCGTCCGCCGGTGAACGCGATGACCACCGAGATGGTGAACGACGCGAACAGACCGACCTTCGGATCGACCCCCGCCACCACGGAGAAGGAGATCGTCTCCGGGATCAGCGCGAGCGCGGTCACCAGGCCGGCGAGYAGTTCCACCCGGATGTGACGAACTCCCGGCCAGCGGCCGGTGYGGCGGCGGGAGTACCAGGGGCCGCTGGGGGCCGTCCGGCGAACGGAGCCCCCGGCGTCGGCGGCCTCTCGGGCGGTTACATCAGGCACGGCGGCGGCCTCCCCTGCCCTGCGACGAGGGGGCTGYCTTCCCCGAGTCCGGTTAGTCCCACCCGACTATACAAAGCCGGTTTCGTCGTGACAGTAGGTGGGTTCGCCGGTCAGGCCCGAGGCGCGCCGAGGCGTACCAGATCGCGCTGCATCTGGTCGATCTCCATTGACTGGGCGAGCACCATCGCCCTGGCCATCGCCCGTACCCGGTCCTCACCGGCGTGYATCGCCGCGTACTGGGCCATGGCCAGCCCCCCCTGATGGTGGTGCACCATCAGGGTAAGGAAGAGGACGTCGAGGTCATGGCCCCGGATCGAGGCCAGCCGTTGYAGTTCGGCGGGGGTCGCCATGCCCGGCATGCGCGCGGTGTCCCGCGGGTCGCTGGACGCGTCCTGCGCCRCACCCCCGGCCAGGCCCGGCAGGTCCATGCCGGGCATGGCGGCGCCAGGCCCGGCATGACCGTCATGCCCGCCCGAGGCGCCGTTGACRGTGCGGGAGTCCCGCATCCACCGCATCGGTGTCCCGGAGGTGGACTGGGGCCGCCCCCATCCGGACAGCCATGAGGACATGATGCCGATCTCGCGTTGCTGGGTCAGCGCGATGTCCTGGGCCACGCTGCGGGTGTCCTGGTCACCGCCGTGACTGAACTCGATCATGGCCATCTGCACGGCCTGGGCGTGATGCTCGGACATGTCCCGGGCGAAGCCGACATCGACCGACCCCTCGTCCGGTGACCGGCTGGCGAGGTTGCCCAGCGCCGCGCCGRCCGCCAGCAGGCCGGCCAGCACGGCGAGCACCATCGGCGTCCACCACAGCCGGCTTCGGGCCCAGCGGCGCCGCGGCCGCGCGTCACTCCCGCGCGCCGCATCGCCATCGCTGGCCGGCGGGTCGTTGCCGGCTGGCCGGTTGTCGTCCGTCGTCGTCATGATCCCCTCGGCTGGGCGGGTGGGTTGCCCGGGCAGGTGGTCAAACGTGCAGGTGGGAGTTGAAGACGAACGTCCGCTTGCCCACCTGCACGCGGGTGCCGGGGATCAGGGGAGCCGGCTGGTGCGGGCTCAGCGGCGTCCACACGGTCGCCTCCGGCGGGGCGATGTAGGTGCCGTTCGCCGAACCCTGGTCGGTGATGACCGCGTCCCAACCKTTGAGGGTGATGACGGCATGCACCCGGGAGACGGCGCTCTCACCGTCCTCGACCGGCAGCGCCCGTGCCTTCCCGGCCCGGACCGCATCGTCGCGGTCCGGCTGGCGGCCGATCACCAGGTCCATGTCGACGTTCATGGTCTGGCCGTCGTCGAAGACGAGGACGCCGACGGGCGGCCGGGGACCCCAGACCGTGCGGGTGTTCTGCTGGGCGAGCGACAGGCCGCACTCGGAGCAGTACGGCGCCTGCGGGTGGTTGAAGTGGCCGTTGGCGCACAGCACACCCTCGACCTGAGGCTCGCCGCTGCTCGGCAGCATCGTCGGTGCCTCGTCGTCCTCGATGAGGTCGGAGACGGTGAAGCTCTGGCCCGGGAGCTGGGTCAGGGCGTCGTGCTCGTCGTCGGTGAGGTCGTCGCCCAGACCGTCGGAGAGGCCCTCGCGGTGGCCGACGGGCCCGGCGTGGCCGTGCCTGCCACCCAGATCGCTCCCGGCACGCGGGACCGAGTCACGCTGGGCCAGCTCGGTGGGCGGATCTTCGTCGAGCTCGTCGAGCTCGTCGAGGTCGGCCGCCTGCGTCGGTTCGGCGGCGGCGCGGCGTCGATGGGCCTCCTCCTCCTTGCTGAGCAGGGGGGCGAGCGCCGGCGGGGTGGTCGGCATCGGATCGGGGGCGCGGGTTCCCGGCGTGGGGATGGGCGCGGCGCCGGTCATCGGCTCCCGGACCGGATCGAATCCGGCGAGCAGCTGCTCGGCGGAGGCCTTCGGCGCGGGCAGCGACGGCGTGTCGCTGAGCAGCAGACTCACCCCGATCCCGGGCACGGCCCCGATGCGCAGGTCAAGCGGGAAACCGAGATCGCCGAGCCCGCCGGGGAAACCCGTCGGCCCGACCAGGCCGGTGGGGCCGACGTCGATCCGGCTGATCTCGGTGGGCAGTAGCCGGTCGACCCACGTGGCCGAGTCGACGCCGGAGAGCGTCACTCCGCAGCTGCCCGTCGCGACGACGTCCATCGCCCCGTGGACCAGCGCGGCGACCCGGTCATTGACCGTGGTCAGCAGGCTGAAGTCGGGCACCCGATCCGGATCGGCATCGGCCAGCAGCCCCGCGACCCGACGCACCAGCCGGCGACCCATGGTCGACGCGGTGGCGCCCACCTCGGCAGCGACCTCGGCGCACAGCGCCAGCAGCCTGGTGGTCGTCTCGGCCGTCTCCGCCCGGCCGGCACAGGCGACGATGAGTGCGCCGGGCAGCCGGACGACCACTCCCGTCCGATCTCCGCGCCCGGATTCCACGACCACCCGGAAACGGTCCAGTCCCGCCATGACCTCGCCCCTCGTATCCCGCACCCCGGAGGATCCCGACCTTGAAGGATCCCGCATTCCGAACATCGGTGCYGATCTTCAGGCTATCGGCTCCGGTGCGTGTCCTCGCCGCCTATCCTGCCGTGCCGCGCCGGCACCGGAAACMGCCTGTGGTCACCGCGCACCTGTGGTCACCGCGTACCTGTGGTCACCGCGTACCTGTGGTCACCGCGCACCTGTCCTCGGGTCGGTCACCCCAGCGCGCGGTCGAGATGGATCGCGGCACTGATCAGGGCGAGGTGGGTGAACGCCTGCGGGAAGTTGCCGAGCGCTTCCCCGGAGGAACCGATCTCCTCGGCGTAGAGCCCCACATGGTTGGCGTAGGTGAGCATCTTCTCGAAGACCATCCGGGCCTCGGCGACCCGACCGGCCCGGGTCAGTGCCTCCACGTACCAGAACGAGCACAGGTTGAAGGTGCCCTCGTCACCCGTGAGGCCGTCGCTGCCGTCCGCGGCGTACCGGCGCACCAGACTGTCGCTGACCAGGTCCCCGCTGAACCGTTCCAGGGTCGACAGGAACCGGGGGTCGGTGGGGCCGGAGAACTTCACCAGCGGCATGCACAGCAGGGATGCGTCCATCCGTGGTGAGCCGGGGAACTCCATGTAGGCGCCGCGGGCGGGGTTCCACGCCTCGTTCTGGACGAACCGGTAGGCCCGCCCSGCGTAGTCCTTCCATTCGTTCGTCGGCCCGGGCAGGCCGCGCTGGCGCGAGATCCGGCAGGCCCGTTCGAAGGCGACCCAGGTCATCACGGCCGAGTAGGTGAAGCGCTGGCGCCCACCCCGGGTCTCCCAGATGCCCTCGTCCGGTTCGTCCCAGTGCCTGGCCAGCCAGTCGAGCTGGCGGCCCAGCGCCTCCCAGAGCTGGAAGGAGATCGGGACCTGCTTGTTGTACAGGTACACCGAGTCCATCAGCTCGCCGTAGATGTCGAGCTGGAGCTGCGTGGCGGCGGCGTTGCCGATGCGCACCGGCTTCGAGCCGCGATAGCCGGACAGCTGGTCGAGGACCAGCTCGTCCAGGTCGGCGTTGCCGTCCACGCTGTAGAGCACGTAGAGCCCGCAGTGCTTGGGTGCCTCGTGACATCGCTGTTCGAGCCAGTCCATGAACGCCGCGGTCTCGTCGGTGAATCCGAGCGCCATCAGCGCGTACACCGTGAAGGCCGCGTCGCGGATCCAGGTGTAGCGGTAGTCCCAGTTGCGCACGCCGCCGAGCTCCTCGGGTAGCGAGGTGGTCGGCGCGGCCACCAGCGCCCCGGTGGGCCGGTAGACGAGCAGTTTGAGGACGAGAGCGCTGCGTAGCACCATCTCCCGCCACCGGCCGTGATAGCGCCCGCGCCGGATCCAGGCCTGCCAGTAGTTCAGCGTCCGGGTGAACAACGTCTCCGCCTCGCCGATGATCAATGGGCGGATGGTCGAGTTCCATTCGAGCACGATGTCGGCACACTCGCCCATCGCCAGCTCGAACTCGGCGACCACGGCCGTGGCCTCGACGCGCAGCGGCAGGGCCGTGCGCAGCACAAGGGTGCCGGCGGTCGACTCGAACACCGCGCCCGAACCAGGCACCAGGGTGACGGTGTGCGGGGCCCGGCCGTAGTCGAACCGGGGGTCGCAGCGCAGCCGGAACGTGGCGGTTCCACGCACCGCTCGGGCCTGGCGGACCACGACGTGCGGTGTCTCGGTGACGTCGCTGTCCACCGGGACCATGAAGTCGATGACCTCACCGACCGCGCGGGGGGCGAGGAAACGGGTCATCAGGATGTTCGAGTCGGGGAGGTAGAGCTGCCTGGCCCGGGAGTCCGGACAGTGGATACGGAACGATCCGCCACGGTCGGCGTCCAGCAGACTCGCGAAAACCGACGGCGCGTCGAAGCGCTGCGGGCAGTACCAGTCGATCGTGCCGTCCGTGGCGACCAGGGCCACGGTACGCAGGTCGCCGATGACCGCGTGCTCTTCGATGGGCGGATAGTCGGTGTCGGGCATTCGTGGGCTCCGCGAAGCGTGACCGGCCGAGGTCGGCCGTGGGGGTTGCGGACAGGGGGGAGGATGGACCGTGTCGCCGCGGCCCGCTAGGAGCCGCCCGCGTCCTCCGACCGCCGCCGGTCGCCACGCGATTCGGTGGCAACCAGGCGAAGGTAACCCGTGGCGGAGTCCACGGGACCATCACCKGGCATAAGCCACAGTGGCCGCGGCGAGCCGGTGAACGTGCGATGCCGGCGGTGGTTCGCGGCCACATCGGTGGCTACCAGGATCGTTGGCACCGGTTCACCGGTGCGAAACGGTGGTTCCCGGCGCGGGTGTGCGGGTGTTGCGGATGCGCCCTGGTGGGGTCTCGGCGCTCGGGCCCTCACAGTGGCCACCTACGATCACGCCATGGCCGCCCACCCGCCGATCGCCGAGGACGGTCGTGCCGCGTTGGTGATGTTCGCCCGGGGTGACCGGGTCTTCCCCGTTGACGACCTCGGTGGCGGGGTCTGGTCGCGGCGCGGCACGGTACTCGCCGTCCACCCGGCCGGCCGTCGCGAACCGGCCGGGAACGCCGACCCCGTGCGGGTCGAGTCGGCCCGCGGCGTGACCCCCGTCACGGCCCGAGCGACTGTGCTGTGGGACGACGGCACCGCGGAGGTGATGGCGGAGGACCAGCTGTGCCTCGTCTACGACCAGGAGGCACCCGTCGGTATCCGGGTCGTCACGCTGCCGATGGTCGAGCCGGTGGACGTGGTGCAGCACGGTGGCCACGTCGTGCTGGTCCTGCGCGACGGTCTACTGACACCCGCCGACGTGGAGATCCTGCGCGGCAAGCTGCGCTCGGTGCGTGCGGCGCTGGCCTCCACGCGGCCGGATCCGTCGTCCGTCGCCGAGCTGCGCCGCCGGGATCTCGACCTGCTGCGGGCTCTGATCGCCCAGCTGACCGGGGGATAGCCCGACACCGGGGGGACAAGCCCGGCTCGGTGCCGGATGGCTCAGGACGTCGAGTAGGGACCGGGGCGCACCCCGGGGCCGTAGGCGTTGCCGTTCATGCCGGCTCGCGGCTGCTCGGTCATCGCCTGGCTGACCTTCGACGCGATCGCCTCCGTGAGCCGGATCGCCTGGGTCAGCGACAGGTTCAGCACGATCTCGCTGTCATCGGTCATCGCGAAGCGTACCGACACATCCGCCATGGTGGTTCCTCCCAGTCTCGGCCCGCCMGACACCCGTCTCCGGTGGTTGGAGGTCGGAGGGAGGCCCGTTTGGGCGCTCACTGCCGCACGGCCTCGGGGCATGGTGACCACCCCACCCTCTCGGATCGACTTCTCGAGCTGTACGCGACCCCCCCGTTCAAGGGCCAGGGCGGTGCTGCTAGTGGCATCCTGGTCCGACTCTTCGTGACCGTCCAACTTCGATAACCCCTGTCGCCGCGGCTGTCGCCGTTCCAGCTTGCCGATTCGTAATGGTTGCATCGCCTACGGTGGTGATGCCACGAATGGGGTGCGGAGCCGTGAGTCGGATCACGTTGAGGCGACGCCGTGGGGCCTCGTCGGGGGTCCACGGGTCGGCGCTKTGGGCCTGGTGTGGTGTCCTGTCAGATCCAGCCCGGGAACCACATCCGGGCGCGCCACGAGGAGTAGGGGATCACCTCGGCGGCCAGGATCGGGTAGAAGTACGCGAAGAGCAGCACGACGATGATCGTGTAGACCCCGACCGACAGCGCCCCGACCAGGCGGCGGGTCTCCGACGCCTCGCGCGGGCCGAGGACGAGCCCGGCCAGCGCCGTGATGGCGAGGACCAGGAACGGCAGCGACGGCAGCGCGTAGAAGAAGAACATCGTGCGGYTCGGGAACAGCAGCCACGGCACGAAGGCCGAGCCGAACCCGACCAGCACCAGGGCCGCCCGCCAGTCCCGCCGGGAGACCCACCAGGCGAGCATCGCGACCAGTGCCGCCGTGCCGACCCACCAGATCGCCGGGTTGCCCAGGGCGATGACCTCCCGGGAGCAGCCGGCCGGATCGTGGCAGCCCGAGGTCCCGTACGCCGGCGAGGAGTAGTAGTACGCGACCGGCCGCGCCATCACCAGCCAGCTCATCGGATGCGACGCGAAGGCGTGCCCCTCGTGGAGTCCCTCGTGGAACTTCAGCACCGCCATCTGGTACTTCCACCAGCCGTGCCACGCGGCGCCGAAACCGTTGCCGTAGTAGTGGCGGTAGTAGCCGCCGTCGGTGACGAACCAGCCGGTCCAGGTGGCGAGGAAGGTCACGATGGGGACGAGTACGAACGCGGCGAACCAGGCCGGGCTGTCCCGGCGCAGTGCTCCCAGCACGGGTCGGCGGGCTCCGCCGGTGCGCCGTGCTCCGATGTCCCACGCGAGGGCGAGCGCCGCGAAGCCGATGATCGTGTAGAGGGCGCTCCACTTCACCCCCATGGACAGTCCCAGGGCCGCTCCGCAGGCCAGCCGCCAGGGGCGGAACCCCAGCCGCGGCCCGTACATGTCGAGGAGGCGGTCGGCCCGGGTGGGCGGAGCCGTCGTGGTCGGGCCGCCGTCCGGGCCGGCGTCCGTACCGCCGTCCGGGCCGGCGGCCTCGTCCCCCAGGGGTGCTGAGCCGGGGCTGGAACCAACCGGTTCCAGCCGGTCGGCGAGCCGGCGGCGGCCGTCGTCCCGGTCGAGCAGCAGACAGGCCAGCGCTACGACGACGCCGGTCATCAGGAAGATGTCGAGGATCCCGATGCGGCTCTGCACGAACTCCAGCCCGTCGAGGGCGAGGAGCAGACCGGCGAAGCAGCCCAGGAGCGTGGAGCGGAACATCCGTCGGGCGGCGCGGGCGAGGACCAGGACGGCGAGCGTCCCGAACAGCGCGGACGAGAACCGCCAGCCGAGCTCCGGACTGCCGTGCGGGACCCCGGCACAGTCGGTATAGCCGAACAGGCCCTCGGAGGCGGCCATCAGCCATTTGCCGAACGGCGGATGGACGACGTAGGCCGGACCGGAACAGGTCGTCGAGTTGATCTCATACCCGGCCGTCAGCAGGCCCCAGGCGTCCTTGGTGTAGTAGACCTCGTCGAAGTAGATCCCGCGGGGCTCCGTGAGGTGCCAAAAACGCAGCAGCCCGGCGACGATCGCGACGGACAGGGTCGCCAGCCACCCCATGAGCGGCGACCGCGGCATCGGTGGACACAGCCGCTCACGCACCGAGAGCGCCCGACCGCCGGCCGGGCCGGCGGAACCCGGGCCGGTCACCCGCGCCGCGTCCCCGCGACCGGTCGCCGTCCAGGGCAGGTGAGCCGTCGTCGCCGTCACACCGATCAGGGTAGGTCCTGGCTCCTGACAGACTGGTCGGGTGTCCGGGACCCTGGTGCTGTGCGGTGCCCCCATCGGCGACGTCCGGGACGCCAGCCCTCGGCTCGGCGAGATCCTCGCCACCGCGGATGTGATCGCCGCCGAGGACACCCGCCGGGTCCTACGGCTGGCGCACGCGCTCGGCGTGACGGTGTCCGGGCGGATCGTGTCGTGCTACGACGCGGTGGAAGGCGCCCGGGCCGCCCAGCTCACCGACTACCTGCGCCAGGGCGCCACCGTCGCGCTCGTCACCGACGCCGGGATGCCCGCCGTCTCCGACCCCGGGTTCCGGGTCGTGGCCGCGGCCGCCGCCGCGGGGATGGCCGTGACCGTCGTTCCCGGTCCGTCCGCCGTCACCGCGGCCCTGGCCGTCAGCGGGCTGCCGACGGACCGCTGGACCTTCGAGGGCTTCCTGCCGCGCAAGGGCGGCGATCGGCGTGGACGCCTTCGCGACCTGGCCGGCGAGCCGCGGACGATGGTGTTCCTGGAGTCCCCGCACCGGCTCGTGGCCGGCCTGCGCGACCTCGTCGCGGCCTTCGGCGCCGACCGGCCGGCGGTGCTCTGCCGCGAGCTGACGAAGACCTTCGAGGAGATCGTCCGCGGCGACCTCGCCGATCTGCTCGGCTGGGCCACCGACGGCCGGGTCATCCGGGGGGAGTTCACGCTGGTGGTCGCCGGCGGTGCCCGGGGCCGGGCCGAGCCGAGCGGGGCCGAACCAGGCGGGGCCGGGCTGAGCGGGGCCGAACCGATCATCGACGGCAGGATCCTCGTCGCCGAGGTAGCCCGACGAACCTCGGTGGGGATGTCCCCGAAGGACGCGCGCAAGRCCGTGGCCGCCGAGTACGGCGTCTCCCGCAACGAGGTCTATGCCGCGGAGCTCGCCGTCCGGGCCGGGGACCGGGCTGGYGGGCGCTGAGCACGGTCGGCGGTCAGCAGTGGCGTTGGAGAACGAGGGCCTTGCCCAGCGCCGCCCACTCGTAGGCGATCACGTACGGCCAGGCCCGGCGGGGGGGCGGGACCCCCTGCATCCGCGTCTCGCCGTCATAGCAACGGGCGAGGCGCAGCCGGGCGCGCGTGCTCTGCGAGGTCGAGGCGACGACTATGAGTGAATGCCACCCGCGGCGTGCCGCCGCCGCGGAGGTCCACCGCGACTCGCCCTGGGTCGTCCGCGGATCGGGCGAGAAACAGATCACCTCCACCCCGGGAATGGGCCCGGGGCACGGGTCCTTCTCCGTCGGCGCCGAGACCGCGAGCACGGGTGCRTAGCCGGCCCGCGCGAGTGCGACGGCGCGTTCGAGCCGTCCCGGGCTCCCGGCGAACATGACGATCGCGTCCACCGGGGCGGGAGCATCCTGGTGCGGAAAGACGAACAGCCGGGCCGTCGCCACCGCGAAGGCCACCGTCAGGCCGCCGAGGATGCCCACCGCGGCCCGGCGGCGCCACGGCCTCGTGGGAACACGACCGAGTGGACCCGCCGTCATGTTTCCCCCTCCGCGGCCCGCGCAGGTGCCGCCGTAGAGCTTCTCAGTACCACGGCGGCACCCGAACCAACCACCGTTCACCCGCTCCGGGTGGTCCACCGCTCCGGACGGTTCACCCGCTCCGGACGGTTCACCCGCCCCGGACGGTCCGCTGGCGGCGGAGAGCCACTCACGTGGTGGGGAGTGTGCGTGAGGCCGGAGGCGTCCGAGGCTGCGTGGGCGTGGGCGTCCCCGGCGAAGTCCGAGACGCCATCCCCGGTCGGCTGGTGAACAGCCGGGGATGGGCGAACGGTGCCCGCGCCGACTCACGGGGCCAGACCGTCCGGGAGGCACCGGCCTGCCACTGCACGATCGGGATCTGGTGGCCGACCTGGAGCCCCGTCGCCTCGTCCAGCCGGAAGCGACCGAGCAACGTGGTCGTGTCGATGCCCCGGGCGGCGGCGAGCACGGAGGCATCCTGCACGCCTCCGCAGTAGCGAATGGCCCGTCCCAGGATCAACCCGGTGACGTAGGCCCAGGCCGCCGTTTCGGTCGGCGCGACGCCGTGCAGGGCGGTGAAGTCGGCGGTGAACTCCCGCGCGGTCGGGCCGGTCGCGGTCGGCTGGGTGCTCTCGGGCATCCAGCTGCCCGGCGCCAGCAGCTGCTCGCGCAGGTCGCCCAGGCTCGCGGTGGCCTGCGCGCTGACGGCCGTGGAGAAAGCGGCCGCCCGCCACGGCCGGCGCAGCAGGATGTTCGCCGCCGCCAGCTCGTCGTCCGGGCCGGCGTGGACGATGAGGATGTCGCCCGGGGGCAGCCGGGTCGCGGCGAGGGCGGCCTTGCCCGGGGGGAAGACGTGCGAGGCCACCTCGAACGACTGCGCCACCGCGGCGGCCTTCGTCACCGATGTGATCTCGACGGCGGTGTCCCCGGAGGCGAGCAGGACGACCTTGCGGGCCCGTCGATCGGCCGCCCGTACGGCGGCGAGGACCCCGCGCGGCCAGGTCGAGGTGGCCGCGGCGATGTTCACGACGTTCGGGAACGCCTGCCGGACGAAGCGCGTGGACGGGGCGCCGGTGTTGAAGACCACCCGGTCCGTCGAGGCGCAGGCCGCGAGTGCCGCCCGGTGGCCGTAGGGTCCGAGCAGGGCGTCCGGCCCCGCGGCCACCGCGGCGCGCATGGCGGCGGCCGAATCGGGATACGCGTCGTAGGCGGTGAGACTCACCTCGTCCCAGGGCAGTGGGAGGCGTTCGTCACGCGCCCACAGGGTGACCCCTCGTAGCCCGGCGAGGCCTTGGGCGGCATCGGGACCGGTCAGCGGGGTGACCAGGGCAACGGTCAACGGTGTCGTCATCGCGTGGGGTCCTTGCGCTTGCTCACCCGATTAGCGTCCCATGCCGGGTTGTCTGGCACACCCGGCGGCGGTCGTAGACTTCAGACCTCAGGAAACGAAGGGCGGGCACGAGAGGGCGGGTGAGGTGGCGCGAAACTCTGGCCGGTCGGGTGATCCGCCGCCACCGCCGGACCCTCTTCCCGTGGCCGTGGTCGACAGCCACTGTCATCTCGACCTGATGGGCACCGAAGTTCCGGCGGCGATCGCGGCGGCCCKGGCGGTCGGTGTCACGCGGGCCGTCACCGTCGGCATCGACCTGCCCACCAGCAGATGGCAGGCCGAGGTTGCCGCGGCGCATCCGGAGATCTACGCCGCCGTCGCGATTCATCCCAACGAGGCGGCCCGGGGGGTCACCGAGGAGACGTTCGCCGCCATCGCCGAGTTGGCCCGCGCCGATCGCGTGCGCGCGGTCGGCGAGACGGGCCTGGACTACTTTCGCACCCCACCCGAGGCGCATGCCGTGCAGCAGGAGAGCTTCCGGCGCCACATCGCGATCGCCAAGGAGACCGGCCGGGCGCTGATGATCCACGACCGGGACGCCCACGACGACACGCTGCGTATCCTCGCCGAGGAGGGCGCCCCGGAGAAGGTCGTCTTCCACGCCTTCTCCGGGGACACGGCGATGGCGAAGATCTGCGCGGACGCCGGGTACGTGATGTCGTTCGCCGGCAACGTCACCTTCTCCAATGCCGCCAATCTGCGGGAGGCGGCGGCCGTCGCTCCGGCGGATCTCATCCTGGTGGAGACCGACGCGCCGTTCCTCACCCCGACCCCCTGGCGGGGCCGGCCCGGCGGCCCGTACCTCATTCCGCTGACGCTGCGGGTGCTGGCCGAGACCCGCGGCGTCGGCGTCGCCGAGCTCGGCACGCACATCGCCGCGAACGCGGAGCGGGTGTTCGGGCCCTGGTAGACACCGACGCGCTGTTCTCGCCGGCTGAACTTCGGGCCCTCGCGCACGAGCTGGGCCTGCGGCCGACGAAACGGCGCGGACAGAACTTCCTCGTTGACGCGAACACCGTCCGCCGGTTGGTGCGGCTCGCCGGCGTCGGCCCGGACGACACGGTGCTGGAGATCGGGCCAGGACTCGGGTCGATGACCCTGGGGCTCGTCGAGGCGGCGAAGGCCGTCGTCGCCGTCGAGGTGGATCGCCCCCTCGCCGCGGCCCTGCCGGTGACCGTGGCCGCCCGGCTGCCGGCCGACGTCGCCGAGCGGTTGCGCGTGGTGGCCGCCGACGGTCTGCGGGTCACCCTGGCCGACCTGCCCGCCGACGTGGCCGCGCCCGGGGTGCTCGCCGCGAACCTGCCCTACAACATCGCGGTGCCGCTGCTGCTCGGGCTGCTGGAACGGCTGCCCTCGCTGCGCCGTGGGCTGGTGATGGTCCAGGCGGAGGTTGCCGACCGGCTCACCGCGCCGCCGGGCAGCCGGGTGTATGGGGCGCCCAGCGTCAAGCTGGCCTGGTACGCGCACGCCCGGCCGGCCGGCGCGGTGCCCAGACCGGTCTTCTGGCCGCAGCCGAACGTTGATTCAGGGCTGGTGGCCTTCGCCCGCAGGCCCCTGCCCGGTCCGGCGCGGCTGCGGGCGGACGTGTTCGCCGCGATCRATGCCGCGTTCGCGCAGCGCCGCAAGACCCTGCGTACGGCCCTGGCGCCCTGGGCCGGATCGCCCGCCGCCGCCGGGGACTTGGCGCGTGCCGCCGAGGTCGATCCCGGTGCCCGGGGCGAGACCCTCGACATCGCGGCCTTCTGCCGGCTGGCCGCTGCCCGCGCCGCCCGCTCCGACTGAGCCACCCGGCGCAACTGAGCCACCCGGCRCAACGGCGGGGAAGGGCGCAACGGCGGGGGAGGTCAGAGGTGCGAGATCCCGATCGCGCGCCGGACGCCGGCGAGCACCGGCCGGGCCCGGTCGCGGRCCCGCTCGGCACCCGCCGCGAGGATGCCGTCCAGCTCGCTGTCCGGGGCGATGAGCTCGGTGTAGCGCTCCCGCAGCGGTGACAGCCAGTCGTTGAGCGTCTCGAACAGGGCGTTCTTCACCTCGCCCCACCCGGTGCCGCCCTGCTCCAGACGGCCGCGCATCTCCTTGATCGTTTCTGGAGTCGCGAAGTTCTCGAGCAGAACGAAGGCCGCGGAACTGTCCGGGTCCTTCGGGTCCGCCAGCGGTGTGCTGTCGCTCACGATCCCACGGACGAGTTTCCGTAGCTGCTTCTCCGGCGCGAAGAGGGGGATTGTGTTCCGGTATGACTTGCTCATCTTGCGGCCGTCGATGCCGGGCAGTACCTTCGCCGAGCTCCCGGCCGGGAGGACCACCTCCGGGATCTTCAGGCTGAACACGTCGCCGAACAGATGGTTGAAGGAGCCGGCGATGTCGGCGGCGTATTCCACATGCTGCGACTGGTCCTGGCCAACGGGGACCACGTCGGCATTCATGATGAGAATGTCGACGGCCATCAGAATCGGATAGTTGAACAGGCCCATGTTGATGCCGGCGTCCAGATCGGGGACGCCGGCCTCGGCGTTGCGGTCACGGGCCGCCTTGTAGGCGTGGGCCCGGTTCATCAGACCCTTGCCGGTGACGCAGGACAGCACCCAGGTCAGCTCGAAGATCTCGGGGACGTCGGACTGGCGGTAGAAGATCGTGCTCGTCGGGTCGAGCCCGAGCACGAGCCACGTGGCCGCCACCGAGCGGGTATAGCTCGCCAACTCCTCGCGACTACGCACGGATGTCAGGGCGTGATAGTCGGCGACGAAGTAGATCGACTCGTAGGCCGAGGTGAGCTCCAGCGACGGCCGGATCGCTCCGATGTAGTTGCCGAGGTGCGGCTCGCCCGTCGGCTTGATCCCGGTGAGAGACACCTTCGGCTGTTGCGCTGCYATGGCAGGGCAGTCTACGGACGCGGGGCGGCCGCCGGGACGCCCCAGGTCGTTCGCCGCGGCCGTTCGCCTGCCCGCGCCTGTCTCGCGGCGGGGTGGGGATGCGAGCCTCGGTCAGGCGTCTCCGCCGAACAGGCCGGTCACCGACCCGTCCTCGAACACGGCCTTGATGGCCGCGGCCAGCAGCGGGGCGATGGACAGTTCGGTGATCTTGTCGATGCGAGCCTCGCTGGGCAGGGGCAGCGTGTTCGTGAGGACGACCTCGCTGATCTCCGAGTTCTTCAGCCGGTCGGCGGCGGGGCCGGAGAGCACGCCGTGGGTTGCCGCCGCGATGACGCCCGCCGCGCCGTGCTCCTTGAGTGACTCCGCGGCCTTCGTGATCGTGCCGGCAGTGTCGATCATGTCGTCGACGATGACGCAGGTCCGTCCGTGCACCTCGCCGACCACGTCGAACATCTTCACCTGGTTGGGAACGTCCGGGTCACGCCGCTTGTGGATGATGGCCAGCGGGCAGCCGAGCCGGTCGGTCCACCGCTCGGCCACGCGGACCCGGCCCGAGTCGGGGGCGACGACGGTCACCTCGGACGTGTCCAGCTTGGACTCGATGTAGTMGGTGAGCAGCGGCAACGCGAAGAGATGGTCCACCGGCCCGTCGAAGAAGCCCTGAATCTGGGCGGTGTGCAGGTCGACCGACATGAGCCGGTGCGCGCCGGCGGTCTTGAACAAATCGGCGACGAGGCGGGCCGAGATCGGCTCCCGGCCACGGTGCTTCTTGTCCTGGCGCGCATAGGGGTAGAAGGGCGCGACGACGGTGATCCGTTTGGCGCTGGCCCGCTTCAGCGCGTCCACCATGATCAGCTGTTCCATCAGCCAGGTGTTCACCGGAGCCGAATGGCACTGGAGCACGAAGGCGTCGCAGCCCCGAACCGATTCGGAGAAGCGGACGAAGATCTCGCCGCTGGCGAATTCGTAGGCATGGGTGGGGACRGGCTCGACGTCGAGCGCGGCCGCGACCTCCGCCGTGAGGCCCGGGTGCGAACGTCCCGCGAAGAGCATCAGATTGCGCCGGTTCTCGGTCTGGTAGGCCACCGCGTACTCCTCGGGCGTGACGGGATGATCGGGCTGGCGTGATCGGRCTGGCGGGGGCAGCCCCCGGGCGGGTGACCCGTCCGGGGGAACGGCCGTGAGGCTGCACGGTTCAACACTCGGGCATACCCGGCCCCGCCCCTGTTTGCGCAGGCGGGATGGTACCCACGTGCCCGGATCGCCGYCTGCGGACCCCGGGCGGCCGACCCGGGCGGGGCAGGTCGGGCGGTGTGCATCCCCTCGCTGGCCAGAAGGTTTGGACGGACGTCTCTTTACGTTCTGCTCCCCGCGCCGGGAATGCCAGCGATGCCGGCCTCGCCCTCGCCGGTATGCGGCAACTCACTCCGGTGCGCCACGTCACCCTGATGAGCTGGGATCGGCACGGCGGCCTCGGCCGCGGACGGTTGCGGCATTTCATCGGGATGCTCGGGATCCCCGACGCTGCCGGGGGCCTGGACGCCGGCAGCGGCGGCCGCTCGTGCCGCCGGGCTGCCGGGACGGCGGCGGGAGACCCAGCCTTCGATGATCCGTTGCCGCCCCTCCCGGACCGCCAGCGCGCCCGGCGGAACGTCCTCCCGGATCACGGATCCGGCGCCGGTGTAGGCCCCGTCCCCGACCGTGACCGGAGCAACGAGCATGGTATCGCTGCCGATCCGGACGTCCGAGCCGATCACCGTGCGGTGCTTGGCCACCCCGTCGTAGTTCACGAAGACCGTCGTGCATCCGATGTTGCTGCGCTCGCCGACCACCGCGTCGCCGACATACGCCAGATGCGGGACCTTCGTCTGGTTCCCGAGATCGGCCGACTTCGTCTCGACGAAGGAGCCGATCTTGCCTTCGCGGCCCAGTCGGGTGCCCGGTCGGAGATGGCTGTAAGGCCCGACCACGGCCCCGGCGCCGATCTCGGCCCGCTCGGCCGTGGTCCGCAGGACGGTCGCGCCCGCGCCTACCGTCGTGTCCGTCAAGGTGCATTCGGGGCCGATGACGGCGCCGCGAGCGACGTGCGTCCGGCCGTGCAGGAAGGTGTTGGGGGCGATAGTCGTGTCCGGTTCGAGAGTGACGTCGGCGTCGATCCAGGTGGTCCGCGGGTCGACGACGGTGGTGCCGGCGCGCATCGCCGCCTCGACGATCCGGTCCCGCAGCACCCGTCCGGCGGCGGCGAGCTGGACGCGGTCGTTCACCCCACCGGCCTCGCCGGGATCGTCCACGACCCGCGCGGCCACCGGCTGCCCGGCGGCGACCAGCAGCCCGACGACGTCGGTGAGGTACTCCTCGCCTTGAGCATTATCCCTGGTCAGCCGCGCGAGCGCGGTCTGGAGCGGGCCCGCTGCGAACGCGTACACGCCGGTGTTGATCTCTCGGATCGTCGCGGTGGCGGCGTCGGCGTCGCGATGCTCGACGATGGCCCGGACCGCGCCGTCGCCGTCGCGCACCACCCGGCCGTAACCGGTGGCGTCGTCGATGACGGCCGACAGGACCGTCGCCGCGGCCGCCCGGGCATGGTGCTGGGCCACCAGGGCAGTGAGTGTCGCGCTGGTCAACAGCGGGGTGTCGCCGGGCAGCACGACCACCGTGTCGCCGGGCGCCAGCTCGCCGAGCGCCGCCAGGGCCACCCGGACGGCGTGGCCCGTGCCGTGTTGGCGGTCCTGGACGACCGGGACGACCTCGGGAGCCTGCTCCGCCAGCATCGCCGCGACCTGTTCGCGGCCGTGGCCCACGACGACCGCGGTACGCGCCGCCGCGAGGGCTCCGGCCGCGCTCAGCACGTGGTGGAGAAGGGAGCGCCCAGCGATGTGGTGCAGCACCTTCGGTCTCGTCGAGCGCATGCGCTTGCCTTCGCCCGCTGCCAGGATGATGACGGCCACCGGACGTGATGATGTCACGCGATCTCCCGAGTCTTCGGACCTGGACAGCGGTGGGGCGACGGCGCCCACACTACTCGTCGACCGGAAGGCGCCGGCAGATGCCACGGCCATCCCGGGAACACGCCGGCCCCGGACCGGGAAATGATGTGGGCCTGGCCACCGCCGTGGTGATGGTGCGGCGGCGGTGCTTCCGGAATATTCTTTTCGATGGTATTACTGGTGGTGCCTGGTAGTGCTCCGCCGCCACGACTCGAACGTGGACTAAGAGAACCAAAATCTCCTGTGCTGCCGATTACACTACGGCGGACCGCGAGAAAACACGCCAACTCTACCATCGTGGGGTGGCTCGGATGGTAAAAGCCGGGCCGCCACCGGCTACCCGGCCCGCCGGCCGGCGCGGGCGGCCGGCGCGGGCGGGCGTCCCGGACCGGGTTTGGCCGGCTGTCGTTCATCTCTTCGTCGCCTGACTGTCACTGACTGTCACCGACTGTCGGCTGATGGCGTTAAATGTCATTGGATGTCATTATTTGTCATCGGCTTGTCATCGACCTGTCGGTGATCGTGGTGCGCGGCGGTGCCGATCGATCCGGGTCGGGTCGGCGACGGATGGTTTGTTTGCGTGGCGGACGTGGAGGAGGGGGGACGTTGTCATGTCGGCGGGCTACCGTGGCGGATGGAGCGCCGGCACAGTGGGCCAGCCGCGACGGATGGAACGAGGCAATGACCGCTACCGACACGGTGACGCCGAGCGATAATCGGGCACCGCGGGACAACCGCGAACCCACCACGGGTCCGGTTCCCCGCCGGGCTGATCCCGCGAACAGCCGCGGTAACGCCACGCGGCCCCGCTCGATGGCGAAGGCCCACGCCGAGCAGATCGTGATGGTGGTGACGATCGTGGTGCCGCTGGTCGCCCTGGCGGTCGCGATCCCGGCGATGTGGGGGCAGTGGATCTCCTGGCGGGACGTCGTCCTCGCCGTGGTGTTCTACGGCATCACCGGCCACGGCGTGACGATCGGCTTTCACCGTTACTTCACCCACCGCGGCTTCCGGACGTCCAGGCCGGTGCGGATCGCGTTGGCGGTCGCCGGCAACATGGCGATCGAGGGTCCGGTCATCCGCTGGGTGGCCGACCACCGGCGTCATCACGCCTTCAGCGACACCGAGGGCGACCCGCACTCGCCGTGGCGTTACGGTCCGGGGACGTGGTCGCTGATCAAGGGTCTCTGGCACGCCCACGTGGGTTGGCTGTTCGACGTCGAGCAGACCGACCAGCGTCGGTTCGCCCCGGACCTGCTCGACGATCCCGACATCATGAAGGTCAGCCGCTCGTTCGCGCTGTGCGCGTTCGCCAGCCTCGCGCTGCCCGCCGTGATCGGCGGCCTGTGGGGGGGTTCGTTCGCCGCGGCGCTGGAGGCGTTCTTCTGGGCCGGGCTGGTCCGTATCGCGCTGCTGCACCACGTCACGTGGTCGGTGAACAGCATCTGCCACGTCCTCGGCTCGCGTCCCTACCGGTCGCGGGACCGGTCGACCAACGTGTGGCCGCTGGCCCTGCTGTCGATGGGCGAATCCTGGCACAACCTGCATCACGCCGAGCCGACCTCGGCCCGGCACGGGGTGCGGCCCTGGCAGATCGACACCAGCTTCTACCTGATCAAGATGATGGAGACCGTTCACCTGGTGTGGGACGTCCGCTGGCCGGACCCGGCGCGTCTCGCGGCGAAACGCGCCACCGCCTGACCGGACGGCGGGTGGCGGTGGCTTGTCAGCCACCCTCGATCTCGGCGGCGAGGGTGAGCCAGGCCTCCTCGGTGCTGTCCTTGTCCGCGACGACGGCGCGCAGCTCGGCGTCCAGCGTCAGCAGACGCTCGTGATCCGTCGCGGCCTCGGCCAGCTCGTGATGCAGCTCCTGCTCGCGTCGGCTCAGGCGATCCAGGGCGCGCTCGAGCCGGGTCAGCTCCTTGCGGGCGGCGCGCAGCTCGCCCCCGGACAGGACGGGCGGCCCACCTGTCCGCCCGGCTTCGGCGACGGTGGTGGTCTGTCCGCCCGCTCCGCAGCCGGCGGCCGACGAACCCCGGGATGACGGTGCCCGAGCCGCGGCGTCCTGCCGGGCGGCCGCGCGCCGGGCGAGGTACTCCTCGATGCCGCCGGGCAGCATGCGYAGGTGCCCGTCGCCAAGTAGCGCCAGTGTCACGTCGCAGGTGCGTTCGAGGAAATAGCGGTCGTGGCTGACCACGATCAGGCTGCCCGGCCACGAGTCGAGGAGGTCCTCGAGCGCGGTGAGGGTGTCGGTGTCGAGGTCGTTGGTCGGCTCGTCGAGGAGCAGCACGTTCGGTCTGGCCATCAGCAGGCGCAGCAGCTGCAGCCGGCGGCGTTCGCCGCCGGAGAGGTCCCCGACCCGCGTCCACTGCCGTGACGACGGGAGGCCGAACTGCTCGAGTAACTGGCCGGCGGTCCGTTCCCGGCCCTTCTCGACCTCCAGGACCTGCCCGACCTGTTCGACGGCCTCCAGCGCCCGCAGCGACGCCGGTAGTTCGGCAATCTCCTGGGACAGCAGGGCCGGTCGCACGCTGGCCCCCACCCGGACCCGGCCGGCCTCCGGCGTCACCGCACCCAGCAGCACGCGCAGCAGGGTGGTCTTGCCGGCTCCGTTGACACCGACCAGCCCGATCCGGTCCCCCGGTCCGACCAGCCAGGTGACGTCGTCGAACAACGTCCGGTCCCCGATCCGGACCGTGATGTGCTCGGCGTCGTAGACGTCCTTGCCCAGCCGGGATGCCGCGAAGCTGCGCAGCGCCATGGTGTCCCGGGGCGGCGGCTCGTCGGCGATCAGCGCATTGGCGGCGTCGATGCGGAAGCGCGGCTTACTGGTCCGGGCGGGCGGGCCGCGGCGTAGCCAGGCGAGTTCCTTACGCAGCAGGTTCTGGCGCCTGGCTTCGGTGGCGTCGGCCCGCCGGGTGCGTTCGGCCCGCGCGAGCACGTACGCTGAGTAGCCGCCCTCGTACGCGTCGACACGCCCGTCCACGACTTCCCAGACCCGTCCGCACACCTCGTCGAGGAACCAGCGGTCGTGGGTCGCGACGAGCAGTCCACCGCGGAAGCCGGCTAGATGCCGGGCGAGCCAGGCGACCCCCTCGACGTCCAGGTGGTTCGTCGGCTCGTCCAGGATCAGCAGGTCGGTGTCCTGGACGAGGAGCCGGGCCAGCGCCACCCGGCGGCGTTCCCCGCCCRACATCGGTCCGACCGGGTCGTCGAGCCGTTCGAGCAGCCCGAGCCCGGCGAGGATGCCCCGCTGCCGGGGATCCGCCGCCCACTCGTGCTCAGCGACGGTGCCCACGACAATCTCGCGCACGGTGCGCTCGGCGGGGAGCACGTCGGCCTGCGCCAGGGTGGCGACCCGGGTGGAACCGGCGGGCACGACCCGGCCGGCGTCCGGGGCCACCTCGCCGGCGATGATCCGCAGCAGGGTGGACTTCCCGGCCCCGTTGCGCCCMACGACCCCGATCCGTTCCCCGGCGCCGATCCCCAGGCTCACCCGGTCGAGCAACGTCCGGGTGCCGAACGCGGCGTTGACGTTCTCGAGGCTGACCAGGACGGCGCTCACGGCGCTTCGCCTGCTCCCTCCACCATCCTGGCGCCGCTCGCCGGCCCGGAGGCCCGGCGTACCGCGCGGGCGACCCCCATCCCGGCGAGGCTCGCCGCGAGCGCGATGCTCTCCTGCGCTCCGGCCGCGAGGAAGGCGCAGGTCGGGCCGGAGCCGCTCACGATCGCCCCGACGGCTCCCAGCTCCCGGCCCGCCTCCAGGACGCGGCGCAGGGACGGCCGAAGCCGCAGCGCTGCCGGCTGCAGGTCGTTGACCAGGGCGGCTCCGAGCTGGCCGGGGTCGCCGGTGCGCAGCGCGGCGAGCACGTCGTCGGCGGGGGTCGGGCCGGTCCGCAGTTTGCCCTCGGTCAGCCGGTCGAACTCCTTGTAGACCGCGGGGGTGGACAGGCCGCCGTCGGCGAGCGCGAACACCCAGTAGTACTCGCCCGTCGCCAGGACGTCGGTGAGCTGCTCGCCGCGCCCGGTGCCGAGTGCGGTGCCGCCGGCCAGGGGGAACGGGACGTCGCTGCCGAGCTGGGCGGCGAGTCGGGTCAGGGTCGCCCGGTCCAGGCCGGTCTGCCAGAGCGCGTCGCAGGCGACGAGCGCCGCCGCCGCGTCGGCGCTGCCCCCGGCCATCCCCGCGGCGACGGGGATGCCCTTCGTCAGGGTGAGATGAACCCGTTCCGAGGTGATGCCCGCGGCCTCGGCAACCAGGTGAGCGGCCCGGACGGCGATGTTGTCCCGGCCGGTGGGGACGATGGAGACCTCCGGCGTGGACGTCGCCGGACCCAGCGACGCCGGGTCGGCGCCCTCCCCGGACACCTCGACGGTCACGACGATGTCCCCGCTGGACCGGCCGTTCCCGTCGAACCCGCCGTTCCCGTCGGACCCGCCGTTCCCGTCGGTGGTCGATGGCCCCGGGTCGTGGAACCGCGGGGGATCGACGGACGTCGCCGAGACGTCGTCGAACAGCGAGACGGCCTGCAGCACTGTGATGACGTCGTGGTAGCCGTCCGGTCGGAGCGGTCCGACGCCGAGATGCAGGTTGACCTTGGCGGGGGCTCGCACGGTGACGGTGGCGGGGCCGGCTCCGACGCTTCGGCGCGGACCCGGGTGGGATCGAGGCAGCGGATGCTCCTTCGCTCGGACGCACGCGCGCCCGCTGGGCGGCGTGGCGTTCGGTGGCGGCCGGCACCCAAACCTATCCGCCCACGCCGGGAGCGGATGAGCGTCCGCCCGCGAAGGATCGCGAGGGACGCAGCGAATCGGCCCCCGGCGACGCGGCGGGGACGATGYGCGCTTCCGTTCAGTGATCGTAGCTGTGCCGACGGGAACGGGTTGTTGTCCGACCGGAGAATTCGGGTATCCCTGATCGTGAACGGCCGCACCGGAGAGCGCCCGGACGGATCGTCCCTCGACGTCCCGCTCCTGGTCGGACCTGACCCCTTCCACCGCTTCGGGCGCTCCGACGATGCCGGCCAGGAAGGAGCACCATGACCACCACAACCAGCGCGGCCGGGCCCGAGGCGAAGGCCTCGGACGCAGGTGGTGCGCGTCGCACCACCGTGCCGGAGCGCAAGACATCCACCGAGCTGGTGACCGGCCGGGGCCGGACGTCGATCGCGGACGCCGTCGTCAGCAAGATCGCCGGTGTCGCGGCACGCGAGGTCTCCGGGGTACACAACCTGGGCTCGAGCGGGGCCCGCGCGATGGGTTCGTTCCGGGCCCRCATCCCCGGCGCGTCGGCCAGCGTCTCCCAGGGGGTCGCGGTGGAGGTCGGGGAACGGCAGGCCGCGATCGACCTCGACGTCGTCTGCGACTACGGGGTCTCCATCGTGGATCTGTCCCACTCGATCCGGCACAACGTCGTCACCTCTGTGGAGGGAATGACGGGCCTGGAGGTCACCGAGGTGAACATCGCGATCGATGACGTCTACATCGGCGAGGAGGAGTCGGAAGAGTCGCGGCGGGTCGAATGAGCACGAACCCGACAGCGGCCGGGCCGGTGAGCGGGTTCGCCTGGAACCCGGATGCCGTGGCCCGGACCGTGCTGTCCTGTCCCGGTGTCGTCCGGCTCATCGGCGCGCCGGTCCGGCACAAGGATCGTCACCGTGTTCCGGACGGCGGGGCGGGTGCCGCGGCCGAGGTCGCGACCTACCTTCCGGGCCGCCGGGTGGAGGGGGTACGGGTACGGCCGGACGGGATCCTGGTGCAGATCGTGTGCCGGTACGGGGAACGGCTCGGTGAGCTCGCCGCCCGGGTGCGCGCCGCGGTGCTGGTGGTCGAACCCGGCTGTCCCCGGGHCGACGTCGTCATCCGTGATCTGGCAATTCCGGATCCGGACCTGTCGTGTCCGCAGGGGCCGGACGCGGCGGTAGTCGGTCCGGGGACGCCCCGTTCGGGGGTGCCGGGTGCGGGGGTGCCGGGTGCGGGGGTGCCGGAGATGGGGGTGCCGGAGATGGGGGTGCCGTGACCTCCGATCGGCGGCAGGAGTCATCCCGACGCCAGCTCGACGCCGCCCGACGCAGGGCCGAGATCCGCGCGTTCATCCGCACGCACCATCCGGATCGGGGAGGTGATCCACAGGCGTTCGCCGCCGGCCTGCGGGCCCTGCGATCCACGCCGGATGGGCCGGACGGGCCGGGTGTTCCGGGTGTCCGCCTCACCACCCATCACCGGCCCAACGCCGCGGACATCCTGTTCGCCTGGGTTCGCGGTCGCGGGCGCCGCTGTTCCGACTCCACGCGTCGGTGGTGGTCGCACCGCCGGGCGCGGTTCGGCCCCGGCCGTGGTCCTCGGGTGCGCTGAGGCGACACCGGGTCCGCGGGACCRCACCCCGGGCTCGGTTCCATGTGACGATCACGCGGGATGCCCCTCGATCTGCCGGTCCAGAGGGGCGGACCGGGTACTGCGGCCGGGCTGGACGGGGCCGGGCTGGACGGGGCCGGGCTGGATGGGCCAGGAAAGGGGAAGAGCCRCATGCGATCGAGCGCGCTTGGCCTGATCATCGGTCTGATCGCCGGACTCGCCCTCGCCTTCGGGGGCTTCAGCGAGTTTCTGATCGTGCTGGTCTTCGGTGCGATAGGGCTGGTCATCGGCAAGGTGGTGGATGGTGATCTCGATATCACCCGTTATGTGGGCGGTGACCGGCGTCGGGGGCGGCGGTGAACGAGAGGGAGCGTGCGCGACCGGGCCGTCCCGCGGGTAGGCGGGMGGGGGCCGGTTCCCTGCGGGTGGCGGACCGGGTTGTCGAGAAGATCGCGGCCATGGCGGCGGCGGATGTCGTCGGCGTTACCGGACCGCSACGCGGATTCCCGCRCCATGGCGGCGCGCGGCGYCGTGGGCGTGCCGGGCGGCCACGGGTCTCGGCGAAGATGGAGGGAGCCACCGCCCGACTGACGATGTCGTTCTCCGTGCGTTACCCGATCCCGGTCACGGAGACGGYCGAGCTGGTCCGTTGCGAGGTGCGGGACCGGGTCGCGGCGCTCACGGGTGTGCGCGTGGCACATCTGGACATCGATATCCCGTCGCTGCCCTCCGATGGGTAGCGGCCCTCTTCTGTCCCTCCGGTTCGCGTTCAGACCACGGGTAACAGACCACGGGTAACAGACCACGGGTAACAGACCACGGGTAACAGACCACGGGTAACAGACAAGGTTGGGCTCGGTGAGGGGAGGGTGCCGTGCGGGTGGGGCGCAGGATCGTCGCCGGACTGCTCGCCGCGCTGATCGTGGCCGCCGGGGTCATCACCGTCATCGAGATCGTGGCCGCGGCCGGCGGTGGCAGGGGCTACGTCGTGGTCGACTGGCCGGCGTGGGCGGACGACCTGGCGGACACGGCCTGGTCCTCCGGGCCGGTCCGACTGGCCGCGGGGGTCTGCGTTCTAGTTGGCCTGCTGCTGATCTGGCTCGGAGCGCGGCGCGGAACGCCGTCCCGACTCGCCGTGCGGCGCGGCTGCGCGCAGACCATTGTCTTCGTCGAGCGGCGAGGGGTTGCGCGGGCGCTGCGCTCCGCAGCCCTGACCGTCGACGGGGTGCGGGCCGCCCGGGTTCGGGTCCGTGACCGGACCGCCGACGTCCGCCTGCGCCTTCGGCAGCGTGTCGCCGGTGGCGCGCGGGAGCGCGCGGGTGCCGTCCTGGCCTCTACGCTTGTCTCCTTCGAGCTGGCTGAGCCGCTCGAGCTGCGCATCCAGGCGACCCCGCCGGCCGCGGACCGGACCGTCAACGGGGCGGACCGGGCCGCTGGCGGTGCGGCATGACCGAGACGCGGGCAGCGGGCGGGCAGGCCGCCGAGGGCCGCTCGGCGGGTGGCGGGGTACCCGCGGAGCCCGGCGGGAGGCCGGCCGGGCTGTCCGAGCCGCCGCCCGACCGCCTCAACCKGGTCGCCCTGGTCGGAATCGGGTTGCTCTGCCTCGCGGCCGGTGTTCTCGCGTTGCTGGTGGGGGCCGGTGCGTTCGGAAACGACGTCGCCGACGAGGCGGTGCTCGACGCCGACACCCGTTCCTACCCGACCTCCCACGCCTGGTTCTGGCTCGTCGTGGGGATCGGTTCCGGGCTGGTCGTCCTGCTCGCCCTCGGGTGGCTTCGGGCGCAGACGGCGCTGGCGGCGCGGCGTCGTGGACTCTACGTGACGGATGATGCGCTCGGYGGTGTCCATTTGTCCGCCGCGGCACTGACCGACGCCGTCGAGGACGACGTGCTCGGGATCGTGGGCGTCGAGGCGGTGCGGGCGGTGCTGCGCGGCCGGCGGGAACCCGTGCTGGAGATCGCGGTCACCGTTGTCCCGGGGCCGGGGGTCGCCGGCGTGCTCGACGACATCCGTGGCCCGGTGCTCCATCGAGCCCGGACCGCGGTCGGTCGTCCGCGGCTACCCGCCAAGGTGGAGGTCCGCCCCGCTGCCACCATCCGGCCGCAGGTGCGCTGAGGTGCGGCCCGGCGTGACCGGGCAGGGTGACCAAGGCCGCGACGCACCCAGGGGCTTGACAGAACGGGGTCGTTTCCCCCATGCCATGGCGCGTCCGGTACTGTGAAGGACCGCGCCGCGGTGGTTCCACCGCCCTCCGGCGCCGGATCCCCAGTTTAGGAAAGGATGAGCGCCGCCATGTCCGAGGTCCGCATCGCCGCGGAGCCGCGCACCGAGTTCGGTAAGGGCGGGGCTCGTCGCACCCGTCGGGCCGGCAAGGTCCCGGCTGTTCTCTATGGTCACGGTAAGCCGCCGCGTCACATCGCGCTGCCCGCACACGWCCTCCTCCACGCCTTCAAGACCGACGCCGGCACGAACGTCCTGTTGACGCTCGAACTGGCCGAGGGGACCGAACTCGCGCTCGCGAAGGACGTCCAGCGCCACCCGATCAAGGGCAGCTTCGAGCACATCGACCTCGTGCTCGTGGCCCGGGGCGAGAAGGTCGTGGCCGACATCCCCGTGCAGGTGATCGGGGAACCACACCCGGACACCCTGGTCGACCAGCAGGTCACCACGATCGCGGTGAAGGCCGACGCCACCCGGCTGCCCGGCCCGATCGAGGTCGATATCACCGGGCTCGAGCCAGGTACGAGCATTCTCGCCCGCCAGCTGGTCCTGCCGGCCGGCTCCGAGCTCGACGCCGATCCCGACCTGGTCGTCGTGCAGTGCCTGGCCAAGCGGACGAACGCCCAGCAGGAGGCCTCGCTCGGCGAGACTCCGGTGGCGGAGGAGGCCGGCGTCGCGAGCGCGTCCGTCTAGGCGGATCCGCTCCATCGCCGATGTCGCCTGCCGATGATGATCACCCCGACCGGCGATGGGCCCTGGCTCGTCGCCGGTCTCGGCAATCCCGGACCGACCTATGCCGGGAATCGGCACAACGCCGGCTTCATGGTCGTGGACCTGCTCGCCGAGCGGACCGGGTCACGGCTGAAGTCGCACCGTTCCCGGGCCGATGTCGCAGAGACCCGCCTGGCCGGGGCGCGGGCGGTCCTTGCCCGTCCRCTCTCCTTCATGAATCTCTCCGGCGGTCCTGTCGCGGCGGCCCGGAGCTTCTACAAGGTCGAGGTCTCCCGGCTCATCGTGGTGCACGATGAGCTTGACATCCCCTTCGGGGCAGTGCGGCTCAAACGCGGCGGTGGGGACAACGGCCACAACGGTCTGCGGTCCATCTCCTCAGCGCTCGGGACGCGGGACTATCTGCGGGTCCGGGTCGGCATCGGCCGTCCGCCCGGCCGGATGGATCCGGCCGACTTCGTGCTGCGGGACTTCACCTCGACCGAACGCCGTGAGCTGCCCCTCCTGCTCGAACACGCGGCCGACTCGGTCGAGATGCTCATCGCCGACGGTCTGGAGCCCGCGCAGAACCGCTATCACGCGTTGCTCTGAACCGCTCGACGGACGCCGCGTGTTTCTGCCGGTCCGGCGGGCACTCCGGGTGCTTGGCTACTTCAAGTGTTGGCATGGATGCGAAAGGTCAACGGCATGGCCGGTTGCCGGGGAACCGGGGAGCGGAGGCTTCGTGCACTGGCATGAGGGGGAGAGAAAGGGCGGGCGAGCGCGGAGGAGTGCCGGATGCTGGCGTTGACGGCGGGCCCGCCGGCCGATGGTCGGGCGTACAGCGTCGTGGCCCTCGGGGCACATGCGGACGACGTGGAGATCGGCGCCGCTGCCACGATCATGCAGTTGCTGGCCGCCCATCCGGAGGCCACCGTGCACTGGGTGGTCTTCTCGGGCGAGGGCGAGCGCGGCTCGGAGGCGGAGGAGAGCGCGCGTGAACTGCTCGGCTCCTCGCTCGGTTCGCTGCACCTGCACGAGGTCCGGGACGGTTTCCTCCCGCGGGAGTGGAGCGGGGTCAAGGAGGTCCTGCTGCAGATCGCCCGCCAGGTCACCCCGGACATCGTGTTCGCCCCGGCGCTCGCGGATGCCCACCAGGATCACCGGGTGCTCGGCGAGCTGGCGTGGCAGGCCTTTCGCGGGGCGCTCATCCTCGGCTACGAGATCCCGAAATGKGAGGCTGACCGGCTGTCCCCCAGCCTGTACGTCCCGATCCTCGAGGAGACGGTCGGGGCAAAACTCGATCATCTCAAACGTCATTTCCGCAGCCAGCAGGACCGCGCCTGGTTCGACGACGAGACCTTCCGCGCGACCCTGCGGCTGCGCGGCGTAGAGTGCGGGACGCGCTACGCGGAGGCGTTCGACGCCCGCAAGGTGATGCTCACCTTCTGATATGTCTCCCGCCCACCGGTCTTCCGCCCACCGGTCTGCTCCGTCGGCTCGGTGAGGCCCGGCGGGCAGGGACTCAGGCTGGCGTCAGATGTTCCTGGATGCGACCGATGAGCGCCGTGTGGTCGAGTTCCTGTAGCACGTAGGCCTGGCCGGCTGTTCCGATCTCGGCCGCCTTCCAGGGCTGTTCCAGCAGGCTGCAGGCGGCGTCGGCGAAGGCGCCCGCGTCCTCGGCGACGAGGAGGTGGGTACCGGGCGTCCAGCCGAGGCCGCGGCTGCCGGTGGGTGTGCTCACGACCGGCGTTCCCGCCGCCATTGCCTCGATCGCCTTGATGTTCACGCCGGATCCCGAACGCATCGGGTTCACCGACAGGGTGGCGGTGGCGAGGTAACCGGCGACGCTCGGCACGTCGGTGTGCAACTCCACGCCCTCGAAGCCACCGAGCCATGCCGCCAGGCCCTCCTCCGGACGCCGCCCCACCACCTGGAAGGTCGCGTCGGGATGGCGGACCCGGATCGTCGGCCAGCAGCCGCCGAGGAACCAGCGCAGGGCTTCGATGTTGGTCGGGGTGTCCAGCGAGCCGACAAAGATCAGCTTTTTGCCGGCGCTGTCCCGAGGCGCCGGCTTCCGGCCCGGCGGGGCCGGCTCGGTACCGGCCGACCGGGTGCCCGTCGGTGCGGTGAGGGCGCCGACGGGCAGGAACGGCGGCAGGTGGAACGTTGGGATGCTCGCCCGCGTACGCCGCCAGTTGTGGTCTTCCAGCGAGATGTCCGCGATGCAGGTGATGAGCGGAGAGTGGTGCATCGAAAGCTCCGCCAGCCGCAGTTTGTGATACTCCAGCTCGTAGGCGACGGCGCGCGGCCCCGAGCTGTTGCGGGCCAGCACCCGGAAGAACTCCGAGTCGACGTTGTGCGCGCGCACCAGATGCGGCAGCTTCCAGATCCGGGCGACCTCCTCGCCGAGATGCGACGTCCGGCAGCTGTAACTGATCACGGCGTCGGCCCGTGGCGGTGTCGACTCCAGCGCGCGGCGCAACGGACCGACCGGCCGGGATGCGTGCATGAATGGCCGGGCCGTCAGGTGTGCCCGTGGGCTGTCGTCACGAGGCAGCCGGATGACGGCCGAACCCGGCACGGCCTCCTCGTACACGGCGATATCCAGGTTCTCCCGGGAAGGCACCAGGACCTGCATCCGAACGCCGGCCGCGGAAGCCGCGGTGAGGAAGCTGAAGGTCTCCACCCGGCCGCCCGCGTCCGCCGGGAGAAACGGTTCCTCGACAACGACGATCCAGCGTGTGGAGTCGCTCACCGGACAACTGTAACGACCGTGGGGTCGGGTAACGACTGCGGGCTCGGTACTCGCGCGGGGTGTCGCGGACAGTCCCAGGTAGATGACAAGAGTGTCGTGAGGTGAGGTGAGGTGAGGGTGGGGTCGAGGTGCGCGCAGGCCCGCCGGGGGTCCATCCGATTCCGCGGGACGACTTTGGCGCGGTGCGGGTGTCAYGGCTGYGCGGCGTCATGGYGTCATGGCGTCAATGGCGCCGTACCGCAAAGGACGGAGCCGTTGGTTGTGGCTGACCGGCGGAACGCTACGGTAAMCGCCATGACAGGTGTCCGGACCATCGGTCGAGGTGCCGCCGTGGCGGCGCTGGGAGCCACAACCGTTTACGGTCACGTCTTGTATCCGATCTATATCGGATTGCGCAGCCGTGGTCTGGAGTCGACGGCACCGCCGGACCCTGAGATCTGGCCGGGACTGAGCGTGGTCGTCTCCGCCTATCGGGAGTCGGCGGTGATCGGGGCGAAACTGGATGAACTCACCCGCGCGGACTATCCCGGGCCGATGGAGATCATCGTCGTGGCCGACGATCCGGAGACGGCCGAGGCCTCGCGCCGGCCCGGCGTGCGGGTGCTGTCGTCSGGGRAACGCCTCGGCAAGGCGCGGGCGGTCAACCGGGGAGTCGCCGCCGCCACCCACGAGCTCGTGGTGCTCACCGATGCGAACGCTGTGCTCGCGCCCGGTGCCCTGCGGGCAGCCGCCCGTCATTTCACCGACGAGACGGTCGGCGCGGTGGCGGGGGAGAAGCAGGTTGACGATCCCGACGGCGCCCAGGGCTTCTACTGGAAGTTCGAGTCCTGGCTGAAGCGCCGCGAGTCGGCGACCGGGGCGACCATCGGCGTGGTCGGCGAGATGCTGGCCTTCCGCCGCCAGGCGTTTCGGCCCCTGCCCGCGGACGTGGCCGTCGACGATGCCTGGCTGGCTCTCGACATCCTCGAAGGGGGGCTGCGGGTCGTCTACGAACCCGAGGCGTACTCGATCGAGTCGTCGAGCCCGGACTACTCGGCGGAGTGGGAGCGGCGGACCCGGATCGTCGCTGGCAACCTCGACATGCTCTGGCGGCGCCGGGCGGCGCTGGTGCCCGGCGCGCTGCCGGTCACCCCGCAACTGTGGGGCCACCGGCTGGTCCGCTCGTCATTCGGCCCGTTGGCGCAGGTCGTCCTGGTGGGGCTCGCCCTCCCGGCCGCCCGCCGGAGCTGGATTGCCCGGCTGTTCCTGGCCGGCAACGCCGTCGGCGCTGTGAGTACCGCGGCGCTGCTGACCGGGCGCACGCCGCCCGGTCCGACCCGCCTGGTCGCGCAGGTCTTCTTCCTGCAGGCCGTCGCGCTCGGCGGGGTGCGGCGCTTTGTGGCCCGGGACCGGCCCGCCGTCTGGCCCAAGCCGGAGCGGCCGGCCGTGGCCTCCGCGACGTCACCGGCGCCCCCGGGGTCGGTCCTGCCACCGGGGCAGACGACGCCGCCTGGCCCGCCGACCGAGTTGGCCCCGGCCGGCAACTGACCTGCTCCGGCAACTGACCTGCTCCGGCAACTGACGCCGCTGACGCCGGCCGGGACCGGCCTCGACCGGAGAACCCACCGCGGCCCGTCACCGGCTACGCCTATCGAAATACCACCCGCCGTGGGGTGGGAATACCGTGTGGCGCGACACCGCAACACCGCACGAGGCGTGGATATCCACCTGAGTGCGCGTCAGCACACGCAGTGAGGAGCGTGCCGCCATGTCCGTCGAGAAGTCCAACCGGTCCAGGTGGCAGTACGAGCTGGTACTGGTCAGTTTTCACAGCCGTGGCCAGCTCGAGCAGCTCTTCGCGACCCTTCCGTTGGACATGCCGGTTGTGATCATCGATAACGCGGAGGGCRTCGACCGCGTTGACGAGCTGATCGCGGACCGGCCCAACAGCCGTTACCTCGACTCCGGTGGCGGCAAGGGATTCGCGAAGGCCGCCAACATGGGCATCCGTTCGTCGCGCTACGAGTACGTGGTGCTCGGCAACCCGGACAGCCGGCCCACCGTGGAGGTCATCGACACGCTGGTCGACGACCTCATCGCCGATCCCGAACTGGTGACCAGCGCGGCCACCATGAAGGGGCACGACGACAAGCCCGAGCTCGGTAACGGCGGCTGGGAGCCGACGCCTCGCCGGGTGCTGCTGCACGTGCTGGGAGCGCACAAGGTGGCGCCGAGCTCGGCGCTGTTCGCCCGGCCGACACCGGGCCGCCCGATGAACCCCGAGTGGCTGACCGGCGCCTGCATGGCCGTCCGTCGGTCCACCTTCCTCGAACTGGGCGCCTTTGATGAGACGTTCTACGTCTACAACGAGGACATGGCGCTCGGCCGGGCGATCCGTGAGGCGGGGCTGCGGCAGAAGCTGCGCACCGATCTGCTGGTACCCCACGGGGCGGGAGGTTCCGGGGCCGGTAAGACATGGATGCTGCAGATGCGCGGTGCGTCCATGGTGCGTTATCTGCGTAAGCACAATGCGCCGGCTCGGGTGAACGTGATGCGCTCGATGCTCGTCGCCGGCTACGCCGGGCGTACGGTGCTCTCTCGGGYCCGGGGCAGGAAGGCAGTGGCCGACGAGCACGCCGCATATATCAAGGGCCTGCTGGTCGGACCGCCGGCCCAGTAGCCGCGCCCGTTCCTCGTTCGTTCCCTGCCTGTTCAGTGGGCTGTTTGTCCGATTCGTCCCTCTGGCCAGGCAGGGAAGTGAACTCGCTGGTCCCGGGCTCGCTGGTCCCGGGCTCGCTGGTCCCGGGCTCGCTGGTCCCGGGCTCAGGTGAAGCGGGCCACCCGCCATTCCCGGCGACCGCGGCGGACCAGGATGACCGAGCCGTGCAGCAGATCCTTGGTCCCGACGGTGGCTTCCACGCCGACCCGTTCCCCGTTCACCAGGACCGCATGGTTGCCCAGGTGCTCGCGCGCATCCCGCTTGCTGCTGGCGAGGCCGGTGGCGATCAGCAGATCGACAACCGGCCAGCCGTCATCCTCGAGCCGGGCGGCCGGCTCCTCGACCGTGGGCACGTCGGCGAAGACGTCGGAGAGCAGATCCGCGCCGATCGCCTTCACGTCCCCGCTGAACAACGCCGCCGACGCCRCCTCGGCCGCGTCCACCGCGGCCTGACCGTGCACCAGTGCGGTGATCTCCCGCGCCAGGTGACGCTGCAACGCCCGCTTACCCGGAGCCTCGGCGTGCTCGGCGAACAGCCGCTCCAGCGGCTCACGGTCGATGAGCGAGAAGAACAGGGCGAACCGGCGTGCCTCGTCGTCGGACAGATTGATCACGAACTGGTACAGGGTGTAGGGCGAGGTACGGTCGGCCGAGAGCCAGACCGCACCCTTCTCCGACTTGCCGAACTTCGTGCCGTCCGAACGCAGCAGCAGCGGGCAGGTCAGCCCGTGTACCTGGGTGCGCAGCACCCGTCGCACGTAGTCGATCCCGGCGACGATGTTGCCCCACTGGTCGGAGGCGCCCATCTGAAGGGTGACCCCGTGGTCCTCGCACAGGCGGCGGAAGTCGTACGCCTGGAGCAGGGAGTAGCTGAACTCGGTGTAGGTCAGGCCGACGTCGGGATCGTCCAGCCRCCGGCGCACCGAGTCACGGCGGACCATCTCGGTGACGGGGAAGTGCTTGCCGACGTCCCGCAAAAACTCGATCATTCCGAGTCCGTCGAGCCAGTCGGCGTTGTCGACGAACTGTGGTAGCTGGCCGGAGTCCAGGGCYCGGGCGAAGACGGACTCCATGATCTCCTGTTGTCCGAGCATGTTCGTCCGTACCTCCTGGGCGGTGAGCAGGCTACGTTCCACCGACTTGCCCGACGGGTCGCCGATCAGACCCGTGCCACCGCCGAACAGGGTKACCGCGCCGATCCCCGCCCGTGCGGCCCGGATCAGCAGGGTCATCGGCAGCAGGTTGCCGATCGTCAGCGAGGGGGCCGTCGGGTCGAAGCCGATGTAGCAGCGCCGCCGTCCGCTGTCGAGGTGCTCCCGCDGCTCGGCGGGATCGGTGCTGTCGTGGAGGAGTCCACGCCAGGACAGCTCGTCCAGGAGCGCGTGTGTCATGGGCCCATGGTAGAAGTGGCGCGCCGGTCCGCAGTGACACCGCGAGATCACCCGGTAGGGGAGCGCGGGCGGACGCGGCTGCCCGCGCGGCCCGGTCCCGCCCGCGTCGCGCGCTGCCAGGCGTACAGCAGATGTGTCACGATCCCGAGCAGGACGCCCAACGAGGCCGCGATCCCGAGCCCGGCGGTCCAGACCAGTGGCGAGGGTTTCGATGAGTCTGGGCCGGCTGCGCCGATCGGACCGGTGTTCGTGAGTGTGGCGCCGGCCCCGTGGGTCGTCGCGTCGCCGGCGGACCCCCGGGCCTGCCCGCCGGGCATGATGCGGCCGGCGGCCGGCGCGGGCCCCCCCACCCCCCAGCGTGTCGGTGCCGACAGCAGCGGATTGCTCCTGACCACCGGCACGGCCCGGGTCAGCGCCGCGACGGGGTCGACGATGCCAAAGCCGAACTCGTCGTCGCGGCCAGGAGAGCCCGCATCCCGCGCGGTGTAGACGAGCCGCTCGATGACGTTGGGTGCGTCCAGGTCCGGCTGGGCGGCCCGGATGAGGGCGACAACGCCCGCGACGATCGCCGCGGAGTTCGAGGTGCCGCCCCCGGTGTCCAGGCCGTCCGGGGAGACCCGGGTCGGGACGGGGGCCCGGATACCGGGGGCCGGCGCGGCGATGACGGCCCGCGGCCCGTGGGCCGATTCCCGCCAGAAACCACCAGCGGCCGTCGATCCGGTCACCGCGACCACCCCCGGGATACTGGCGGGGGAGTTGATCGCGGTGTCGCCGGACTCGACGTTCCCCGCCGAGGCGACCACCACCACGTCGTGCGCGAGGGCGTAGCCGACCGCTTTCTCCTCGTCCGGGGTCGCCGTCCCCGTCGAGCCCAGGGAGAGGTTGATGACGTCGGCACCCAGGTCGACTGCCCGGCGGATGCCGATCGCGACCTCCTCCGAGTTCGCCTCGGCGCCGGTCGAGACGGGCAGGATCTTGGCGGCCGGGGCGATGCCGCGGACCTCGGGCCGGCCGTTGTCGTTGCGACCGGCGATGATGCCCGCCATGGCGGTGCCGTGGCCGTTCGGATCATCGTCGCGCCAACCGTCCCGCGCCGCCCCGGGGCCGATGCCGGTACCGGGAAGCAGCTGACCCCACAACTTGGGTTGGCTGGCGTCGACCCCGCCGTCGATGACGGCCACCACCGTGCCCGCGCCCTGGCTGATCCGGTGCGCCTGGGCGAGTCCCAGGACAGCGTGGTACCACTGCGAGCCTCGGGCGGGCGCGATCGAAGCCGGGCCGGGCCCGGCCGCGTGCGGCGGGACGGCRGCGCCGGCCGGAGCGGTCGTCATCACGAGGCCGACCAGCAGCGCGAGGCCGACCAGCAGGCCGAGCATGGCGCGGTGGTGCATGAGGGGGTCCTGCCTCCGGGGGCTGCCGCTCGGCGGGCGTGGCTGATCGTGTCCGGTTACGCGCCCTGTCTGAGGAAGTTTTCCACATTGCATGGTCTATGCAGACCACTGTTACAAAGCAGATAGCTCGTCCGGATAGCCCGAGGTGGTTTTCCCGGCTTCAGTGCCTTCGACGGCGCAGGAGACGATCGATGCCCAGTGGGGCGTGGCTCTGCCGGGTGACCGCCTCCCCGGTCCCGGTCCCGGTCCCGGTCGACGCGCAACCTCCACCGGACCGGGGCGCGCTCCTCGCGTCCCTGGTTGCCGCCCTGGCCTGATGGTCGCTCCGTCGCCTACCAACACTTACGTGACGGTAGAGTGCCGAGGAACCGCGTATGGGCGCCGCGAAGAGTCGCACCGAGAGGGGCCGCAGCAATGACCGACAGAAGGGACGTCGGCACGGACGTCGGCGAGGGCGTCGCGTCACCGCCGGAACATCCGCGGATCGCCGAGTTGACCGCGCGTGCCGCCACGAGTGAGATCCCGACCGCGGCGCTGTGCCGTGATCTCGCCGTCGCGCACGAGCGGGCCGGCGACGACGCCGGGGCCGTGCGGTGGGCCCTGGCGCTCACCGACGCCGGCAGCGACCTCGGTGCCTGGTCGGCCGCTGCCGGCGTGCTGCGCCGCGTCCTGCCGCGGGTCGCGCCGCTGCCGAGGTCCGCGCGGGTGGCCGTGCTCGGCAGTTACACGACGTCGCAGTTCGCCGCGCTGTTGCCGCTGGCCGCGGCGCGAGCCGGGGTCGCCGTCGAGGTCTACGAATGCGGCTATGGGCAGTACCGCCAGGAGGTCCTGGACCCCGCGAGTGAGCTCTACCGGTTCCGGCCCGACGTCGTCGTGCTCGCGGTGCACGCCGGGGAGACCGCCCTGCCGGCGGTCGCCGACGACCCGGCCGCCGCGGTGGCCACCGAGGTCGAGCGTTGGACGTCGCTGTGGGACATGATCATAAATCGGTGCGGGGCCCGGATCGTCCAGCACACCTTCGCCATCCCCGGCGAGGTCGCGCTCGGCCATCTGGCGTTGCGGGTTCCCGGCTCCCGGCCGGCGATGCTCGCGCGGGTCAACGCCGAACTCGGCCGGGTGTCCGGCGAGCGGGGCGACGGGGTCGCCTTCGTCGACTGCGAGCGGCTCGCCGCCGACGTGGGCAAGCGTGCCTGGTTCGACGCGCGGTACTGGCACCGGTCCAAGCAGGCGGTGTCGCTCGCGCAGGTGCCGCTGCTGGCCCGGCACACCGCCGCGGTGATCGGGGCTCAGCTGGGAACGAGYCGGAAGTGCCTGGTCCTCGACCTCGACAACACTCTGTGGGGCGGCGTGCTCGGGGAGGAGGGCCTGGCCGGCATCGCGCTCGGCGATGGCGCTGTCGGGGAGGCGTTCGCCGCGTTCCAGACGTACGTCGCCGAGTTGAAGGCCCGCGGGGTCGTGCTCGCCGTCTGTTCCAAGAACAACGACGCCGACGCCCGGGAGGCGTTCGAGCGTCATCCGGGGATGCGGCTCGGCCTCGATGACATCGCGGTGTTCAGCGCCTGCTGGGACGACAAGCCGACGCAGATCCGCCGGATCGCCGCCGCGCTCGGCCTCGGCCTCGACGCGCTGGTCTTCGTTGACGACAACCCGGCCGAACGCGAGGTCGTCCGCCAACTCGTTCCCGAGGTGGACGTCGTGGCGCTGCCCGCCGATCCGCACGGCTACGTCCGGGCGCTGGCGGACTATCCCTTCTTCGAGGCCAGCGCCCTCACGGCCGAGGACGCCGCGCGCACCGCCGCGTACCGGGCCCGGGCCGAGACGGCTGCCGCCGCCGCGGCGGCGACCTCGCTGGAGGATTTCCACCGCGGGCTGGACATGACCGCTACCGTGGTCCCGCTCGACGACATGACCCTGCCGCGGGTCGCCCAGTTGGTCGGCAAGACCAACCAGTTCAACCTGACCGGTCGCCGCCGGGGCGCCGCCGAGATCGAGCGGCTGGCCGCCGATCCCGGCACGGCGGTGTTCTGCGTCCGGCTCGCCGACCGGTTCGCCGACCACGGGCTGGTCGCCGTGGTCATCGCGGTGGAGTCGGCGGACGCGCTGGACATCGACACCTGGCTGATGAGCTGCCGGGTGATCGGCCGGACCCTCGAGGACGAGGTGGCCGCGCTTGTTCTCGCCGAGGCCCGCCGCCGCGGCCTCGCCCGCGTGACCGGGCACTACCGGCCGTCGGCGAAGAACGTTCTGGTGGCCGGCCTCTACGAACGGCTCGGTTTCGAGCGGGTCGACCCGGCGCCGGCCACGACCCCGGCGGCGGAGACGACGTGCTGGAGCCGTGATGCGCGGTCGCCGTACCTGCCGCCTGGGCTCATCCGGGTCGTCGTGGCCGAGCCGTCCGGCGTCGTGGCCGGGCTGTCTCCCCAGGTGTTCCCCCAGCCGCGGCCACAGGACCGCAAGATGGAAGAGGTGCCTCGCTGATGGTGCAGGAGCGACTACAGCAGATCTTCCGGGAGATCTTCAGTGACGACGACCTCGTCATCAGCGACGGAATGACCGCCGCCGATGTACCGGGGTGGGACTCGCTCGCGCATATCAACCTCATCTACGCGGTCGAACGCGAGTTCTCGATCCAGATCGCCGATGAACGGCTCGCGAGTTTCGCCACCGTCGGTGACCTGCGCGAGCACATCGAGGAGCTGAGTGGTGTCCACTGAGATCGAGCGTGTCAACGGCCCCGGCCCCGGTGCCCCTCTCGGGTCCGGCGGGTCCGCCGGACCCGACTCCGCAGGGAGCGACTCCGCAGGGAGCGGCGCCGTCCGAGCCGATCAGCCCGCAGCCGCCCCGTCCCCCCGGGTAGCCGAGACGGACGGCGACCAGGACACCCGGGATGCCTCCGACCTCGGGCTGTGGGAGATCCTGCGGGAGGACTGGCGCCGGCACTACAAATMGTTCGCCCACCCGGGGCTGCACGTGCTCGCCGTCTATCGCATCGGGCAGTGGCGGCGCACCCGCAGCCAGCCCGTCCGCGGGATCGTGACCGTCTTCTACAAGGTGGTCAACAAATTGGTCATCCGTAACCTGTACGGGGCCGAGCTCGACGAGCAGGCGCGGATCGGCCGCCGGGTCCACATCGGCCATCACCAGACGATCCTCATCCCGCCGCACTGCGTGATCGGGGACGACTGCACCCTGCGGCACAACTTGACCATCGGCTACGCGAGCGGTACGGCGGGCCCGCGGGACGTGCCGAAGGTCGGCAAGCGGGTCGAGCTCGCCCCCGGGGTCCACCTCATCGGGGCGATCAGCATCGGCGACGACGCCAGGATCGGTCCGGGCTCGATCGTGATGACGGACGTGCCGGCGGGCTCGACCGTCTTCGCCGCTCCCGCGCGGGTGATGCGCCCACCGGGGCGTTGAGACCGTCCGGGTGACGCGCCCGCCGGCGCGCTGAGACTGCCGACGCGCCACTGCGGGATGTCGGCGACCGGCTCGTGGGATCGACTCGGTACGGTTTGAGGCCGGAACACTGGTGTCCGATTGGACCCGACCTGTGCCGTTGCCGAGATGGGGAGGACTCGCGGATGAAGGTGCTCGTGACGGGCACGGAGGGGTATCTGGGGTGCCTGCTCGCGCCCGAGCTGCTGCGTGATGGCCATGAGGTCATCGGCGTGGACACCGGCTACTACAAGTACGGCTGGCTGTACCGCGGCGTCGACCGGACCCCGTTGACCCTTGACAAGGACCTTCGCCATCTCACGGTCGAGGACTTCGCGGGGGTCGACGCCGTCGTGCACATGGCGGAGCTGTCCAACGACCCGCTCGGCGCGCTCGCCCCGGACGTGACGTACAAGGTGAACCACGTCGGCTCGGTCCGGCTGGCGAAGCTGGCCAAGCAGGCCGGCGTCGAACGGTTCGTCTACATGTCCTCCTGCAGCGTCTACGGCGTCGCGACYGGTGTGGACGTCACCGAGGCCTCGCCGGTGAACCCGCAGACCCCCTACGCCGAGTGCAAGGTCTACGTGGAGCGTGACGTCGCCCCGCTGGCGGACGACACCTTCTCGCCGACCTTCCTGCGCAACGCCACCGCCTACGGTGCCTCCCCGCGGCAGCGTTTYGACATCGTGCTCAACAACCTGGCCGGGGTGGCCTGGACTACCGGCGAGATCGCGATGACCTCGGATGGCACCCCGTGGCGCCCGCTGGTCCACGGGCTCGATATCGCGAAGGCGATCCGCCTGGTGCTGACCGCACCGCGCGACATCGTGCACAACCAGATCTTCAACGTCGGCGACAGCGAGCAGAATTACCAGGTGAAGGAGATCGCGGACGCGGTCGCCACGGTGTTCACCGGCTGCACGCTGAGCTTCGGTGACAACGGCGGTGACAATCGCAGCTACCGGGTGTCGTTCGACAAGATCGCCTCCACCCTGCCCGGCTTCTCCTGTGACTGGAACGCGCTCAGGGGCGCCCAGCAGCTGCACGACGTCTTCACCCGTATCCAGCTCGACAACGAGACGTTCACCGGCCGCGGGCACACCCGGCTCAAGCAGCTTCAGTACCTGATCCGCACCGGCCAGCTCGACGCCGACCTGTTCTGGGCCCACTCGTGATCATTACGCCGACGCCGATCGCCGGGGTGATGATCGTCGATGTCGAGCCGTTCCCCGATGCCCGCGGCATGTTCGCGCGCACGTTCTGTGCCGACGAGTTCGCCGCCGCGGGGCTCACGGTCGACGTCGCCCAGTGCAGCGTGGCCTACAACGCCTCCGCGGGCACCGTCCGCGGGATGCACTGGGCGGGGGAGCCGGTGCGGGAGACCAAGCTGGTGCGCTGCACCCGCGGCGCCCTGCTCGACGTCGTCGTCGATCCCCGCCCGGACTCGCCGACCTATCTGCGGCACGTGGCGGTGGAGCTCTCGGCCGACAACCATCGGGCGCTGTTCATCGACGCGGGCCTGGCGCACGGGTACCAGACGCTCGTCGACTCCACCGAGGCGACCTATCAGATGAACGTCCCGTTCACGCCGGGACACGACCGTGGGCTGCGCTTCGACGACCCGCGACTGGGCATCGTCTGGCCGCTGCCCGTCTCGGTGATCTCCGACAAGGACCGTGCGTGGCCGCTGCTGGCCGGCGATGGCCCGGCCGGACCATCCGGCGACGCCGCGCCACCCGGCCCTCCCGGCATCCAACGTGATGTAGCTCACGCATCCGGCGGGGTCGGCGCGACGGCCTGAATCCGTCGTCCCCGGTTCGGTCGACCGCCGGGCCTCCGCTCCACCAGTGAAAATCAATGCTGGCAGGGAAAAGTGGGCGGGTGTGGGGTGTTGCCCACGAACGGGGGCGGGTGCTGGAGGGCATCCCACGTCTTGCCAGCTGGACAACCAGGCGCGGACGTGAGGGTTGGATTACCGGGGTTTCCCCCGACCGGCTGAACGAGGCCGTCGGTCGACAGTCGGTCGACCGACGGCCGACAATGCCTGCAACGCCGCGGATACCCGCCGGGCGGGACGGCTGGCGGGGCCGGCTCGGCGGCGTCGGGGGGTGGTGCCACGGCTTCCTCTCGGCGACTGTGGGTCACGTGGGGGGTGGTGCCCACCGGCTAGCATGACCCGGCGTGCGCAGAACCCATGACCGCCGATCTTCGCCGGAAAATCATCGGGCTGCCGTCAGCGGTGCCGGCGGTGGCATCTCGCCGACGGAAACGAGCGCTCGTCCGGCGGTCGCCGCTGCGGCGGTGGGTGGCGGGTGTCCGGCCGATGACCGGTGCCCGCATGCCCGGTGCCCGCGCTCTCCTTCCTGCCTTCGCCGGCGATCGCCCGGCGGCGTGGCGGGCCCGTCCCGGCTTCACGAAGATCATGTCGTTCGCGGGACCGTCACATCCTTCTGGTCGGATGTGCGGTCATCATGTCGTTCGGCCTCTCGTTCGGCCTCGCGGCCGACTGGCACAGCCATTCCCGTCCACCAGATCGTGAAGATCGATGTCGACACCTCACCTAGGGGAACGCATGTCATCCGCAACCCCGGCCCAGCGCGGTAGTGGCACCGCCGAGGCCGACGCGACCCAGAAGCAGGCGACCCAGAAGCAGGATGCTCCCGGCGGCATCGCCACGGCGGTAATCGCCTGCCGGTCCTGCGGCGGACCGGCCCCGCGCCTGTTCCTCTCCCTGGGGTCCACCCCCATCGCCAACCGCCTGGTGCGCGCCGACGCCCTCGACGCGACCGATCCGTCGTTCCCGCTTGAGGTCGGCTTCTGCGAGGCCTGCGCACTCGTCCAGCTCACCCACGAGCTGCCGGCGTCCGAGATCTTCGACGAGGACTATCCCTACTTCTCCTCGTTCTCCGACATGCTCGTCCGCCACGCGGAGAAGCACGTGATCGACCTGATCGCGAGCCGCAACCTCGGGCCGGACAGCCTGGTGGTCGAGGTCGCCAGCAACGACGGCTACCTGCTGAAGGCGTTCGTCGAGCGGGGCATCCCGGTCCTCGGGATCGAGCCGACCCCGGGCCCGGCCGCGGCCGCCCGGGAGGCGGGCGTGCCGACCCGCGAGGAGTTCTTCGGCGCGGAGCTCGCCCGTCAGCTCGTCGCGGAGGGTCGCAAGGCCGATGTGATCATAGCGAACAACGTGATGGCCCACGTCCCGGACCTCAACAGCTTCGTCGAGGGCTTCTCGATCCTGCTCGCCGACGGCGGCCTCGTCGACGTCGAGAACCCCGGGGTCGGCGCGTTGCTGGCCCACACCGAGTTCGACACGGTCTACCACGAGCACTTCTGCTACTTCTCCACGATCGCGGTCGACGCCCTGATGCGCCGGCACGGCCTCGCGCTCGTCGGCGTCCAGGAGTTCCCCGAGCTGCACGGCGGCACCCTGCGGTGGAGCATGCAGCACACCGCCACCGCGGACCCGGCCGAGTCGGTGGCGGCGGTGCTCGACGCCGAGCGGGCCGCCGGGCTCGACACGTTCGACCGGTACGCCAGCTTCGGCGACGACGTCCGCGCCGTGCAGGACGAGCTGGTGGCGTTGCTGCGCTCGCTGCGCGCCGACGGTAGGACCATCGCCGCCTACGGCGCGGCGGCTAAGGGAGCGACCCTGCTGAACTCCAGCGGCATCGGTACCGACCTGCTCGATTTCGTCGTCGACCGCAACATCCACAAGCAGGGCCGGTACCTGCCCGGCGCCCGGTTGCCGATCCTCGATCCTGCCGTCCTGCTGGAGCGGCAGCCCGACTACCTGCTGCTGCTGGCGTGGAACGTGAAGAAGGAGATCATCGCCCAGCAGGCCGAGTACGCCGCGCGCGGTGGCTCCTTCATCGTGCCGGTTCCCCGGCCCGTAGTGCTGTAGGCAACCCATCGTGGTCTCAGGCCGTCGTTATTTCCGTCCGCGGTTGTGCGGACCCTRCTCGCTGGGCCGGCTGAGCCGGTCGGGCTGGTCGAGAGAGCGGGTATGACGGACATCGACGTGGACCTGAGAGCCACGGGTGGGGAGGACGACTCCCCACCCGAGGGTTCCCCTGACGAGACCCGGTACGTGCCACGATCCCAGCGTCCCGCGCGGGCGACCGGGCAGCGTCCCGGAGAGCGGACCGAACGTCTCGGCGAAGGGTTCGAACGCCGTGGCGGCCGCCGACCCGGCGAGGTTTTCGAGGTGTCCACGGGGCCGATCCGCCCGCAGCCCGCTCCGGCGCCGGCGCCGCGGCCGGAATCCGGGGCGGGCGAGCAGACCATCAAGGTCTCTGGACTGCCGTTGATCCGCCGCCCGCCCCCGGGTACCGTGCGGACCGGCCCGGTGCGGCCCCACGGCGATCCGTCGGAGCAACGGCCCACCGCTTCCCCGGGCGAGATCTCCGTGAGCCGGGTGCCAACGGCCGGGAAGGCGGGAGACGGGAAGGCGGGAGAACCGTCGGGCGAGGCCGGGGGAAGACCGCCAGTCGACCCGGTCCGCCCCGCGGGGCCGGTGTCCGGGCGGTCCGGGCCCGCGATCCAGCCGCCCGACGTCGTCACCGCCACGATGGACCTGAGCGCGCTGCAACGCCGGCTGCGGGCGGAGAAGACCGAGCTCCTCCGGCGGGTCGAGGGGCAGACTCCCCGGCATCGCCGCTCGGACCGGCGGGCGCGTCGAACCGACGAGACCGATCCGGAGAGCACACAGATCTTTCCGCGGCCGCCCCCCGCCGGGCGTGGCGGCCGATTTCCCGGGGCGGGCACCGCGCGGTCCCGCGGTCGACGAAGGCCCGCCGCGACGGGCGGCGGCGAGCGGGCCGCCGCGGCCGCGTCCTTCGGGCCGGGGCCCGGTAACGGGGCCGACGGCCTGGTGGACGATCTGACCGGCGACGAGGGTCCGGGCCGCGAGGGTCCGGGCCGCGAGGGTTCCGGCGGCCGTGGCGGAGCCAGGTCGAAGGCGATCTGGACGCTGGCGGACCAGGCCGTCTCCAGTGCGACGAACGCCGCGGTCTCGTTCCTGATCGCCCATCAGGTCAGCGACGTCGAGTACGGCGCGTTCGGTATTGCGTACACGTTGTTCTCCATCGTCATCGGCCTGGTCCGCGCCGGAAGCTGCATGCCGCTGAGCATGTTCTACTCGGGTGCCACTCGGAGCGACTTCCGGGCGGCGGCCACCGCCACCACCGGCTCGTCGTTCGTCTTCGGTGTGGCCGTGGGAATCGCGTTCGTCGGTCCGGGTCTGCTCCTCGGCGGCCCGGTCGGGTCGTCGTTGTCGGCGATGGGCCTCGTGCTGCCCGGCCTGCTGCTGCAGGATGCGTGGCGCTATGTCTTCTTCGCGATGGGGAAGCCCTTCGGCGCCTTCGTCAACGACACCGTCTGGGCGGTCGTCCAGATTTTCGGGATCTTCCTGCTCATCCACCGCGGTGTGACCGCATCCCCGCCGCTGCTGCTCGCCTGGGGGGCCTCGGCTCTCGTCGCGGCCCTGCTGGGGATAGCCCAGGCCGGCTTCTGGCCGTCGCCCGGCGAGACCCTTCGATGGCTCCGCAGGAACAAGTCGAACTCCGCCTATCTGGCGGCGGAGTTCATCACCGTCCAGGGCGCGATGCAGACCTCGCTGCTGGTGATCGGAGCGGTGGGTTCGCTGGCGACGGTGGGCGCCCTGCAAGGTGCGCGCACGCTGCTCGGCCCGACCACGGTGGTCGGGGTGGGGGTCGTGAGCTTCGCGTTGCCGGAGTTCTCCAAGCGGACCTCCATGACCCGCCACGCCCGGGAGCGCGCCGCCTACGCTCTCTCGGCCCTCGTCCTCGCCATCGGCACGGCGTGGAGCCTGATCTTCTACCTCCTTCCGGAACGTTACGGCCAGGCGTTGTTGGGCGACTCGTGGGACGGCGTCAGGAACATCCTGGGGCTGTCGATTCTGCACTATCTGGCCGCGTCGGTCCCGGTCGGACCGGCCTGCATGGTCTACGCACTCGGAAAAGCCAAGATCACATTTCGGGTCAATGCGGTCTTTGCGCCGATGTTGTTTGGTTTTCCTATCATTGGGTTGCTTGTCGGGGAGGCGCGGGGTGCGGTCGTCGGCTATAACATTGCTTTCTGGTCCATTGCGCCGGTGTGGTTTGTGCTGCTCCGTCGACTCGCTCGGGAGCACGACGCGGAGCAGGCCGCGCTGCGGGCGGCGCGGGGCGGCTCCGGGCCTGACCCCGCCCCGGCGGGGCCGGGAGGACGAGAGCTGCCGCGCCMGCGCCGGGCCGGGATGAGCGACGCACGTCGGTCGAGACGGTCGAACGCTGGCGAATCTGACCATCGAATGGATCCCGTGGATGATGTCGAGGGTATGGATGTCGCTCCGGAGCACGGCCCTCGCCGGCCTGGTCGCGGAACCGGATCGCGGCGTGGTGGGCKGGGCACCTGAGCATCCGCGCGGCGTCAGTCATAGCTATAGACCGTTTACTATCCGCTATCGGCTATGCTCACAAATCGGTTCCGTCAGATCTAGACCGTGGTCCGGCAAACGGGCCGGATGCTCCTGTGGGGGGCCACATTGAGTTCGCTTCATGTCCCGCTGGAGGAGTCGTTGCGTCGTCTCACCGGCACTCCGATCCGGGTACGGGCCCGGTCCGCTCGTTCCGAGTCCGTGGCGGGTGCGTCATGAGTCGCAACGTGCAGGCGGGCAACGAGACCAGCCGGGCTCCCTCCGCCCCGTCCCTGCTTCGTATCCTCCAGCCACGGCTGCTGGTTGTCGCCATCGTCGTGGTCGTCTTCGCGGCTCTGGCGGCCGCCTACTCCAAGACGCAGACGGCGACCTATCGGTCGAGTGCCCGGGTCTTCCTCTCGACGGACTCGGGTACGCTCGGCGCCAACTCGGTCGACGCGACCCGCTTCGTGCAGACCCAGGCGCAGTTCGCCCAGTCCTCGGCGGCCGTCGCGGAGATCGCGAAGGAACTCAAGCTGCCCGAGCTGGACGTCGCCGCCCGGCTCAGTACCTCGCCGTCCGACGAGGGCTACTTCTTCGTCATCAAGGGGACGGGCCCGAGCCAGCAGGCGGCGGACGCGCTGGTCAAGTCGGCCGAGGATGCCTACAGCAAGCTTTTGACGACCTATGGCCCCAACAGCCAGGCGAATATCAGCGCCATGATCAAACTTCGTGACGGGCTGGTGGCGGAGCAGGCCGCTGCGGGCCAGGGAGCCGGTATTGCCGGGAGCGTCGACAACACCGTCCGCAACACGCAGATCGCGAACCTCAACACGCAGATCGCCACCGCCCGTACCGCCTCCGCGCTGGCGAGCGCGTCGATCAAACTGGCCGAGCCACCCGTCGCCGAAGGCCAGAGCGGGCCGAACCTGTTCCGTAACACGCTGGTCGCTGCGATCGTCGGGTTGCTCGGTTCGATCGCGGCGATTTGGATCATGTATCAGCGCCGGCCCACCATCCTCGACCCGCACAACCCATCCGACACCCTGGGCGTGCCGCTGATCGCCGTCCTGGAGCCGGGACGGACCACCGCCAGCGCGGCCGAGACCCTGGTCTCGGCGATGTCCGCGGTGATGTCCCCGACGAGCAAGGTGATCGCGTTCACCCCGGCGTCGCGAGGGGACCTGACCGCCGATCTCGTCGCCTCCGTGGCCGCCGCATGGTCCGATGATCAGGGCGTCGTCCTGATCCTGGACACCTCGCCGTCGTCCGAGGTGCGGGGAGTTCTTGAGGGACTGCCCCGGGCGACCTCCGGGGAGCTGCCTCGCTGGGCGCACGAGCCGACCTGCCTGGCACGCTCGTCCGGCACCGGACGGGGGCACATCCTCTACAACCGCGTGTCGCCGGCCCGGGCCGCCCGGCCCGGTGGCCTCGCCCCGATCCTCGCCGACCGGGCGCCGGTCGTCGACCTCGTCATCCTCGTCACCTCGGCGCTGGCCGAGCTGCCGATGACCGCGGCCTCCGCCATCCAGGCCGACGCCGTCGTGGTCATCACCTCCACCGAAACCAGCCTCAAGGAGCTTGAGCAGGTGCCGCGGGACTGGCCGGCGCTCGCCGAGCGAGTCGTGGGCGTCGTGCACGACGGCCGGACCGGCATCCGCCGGGCCGTCGCGGCGGCCCCGGAGCGTCGTTCGTCGGTCGACACCATCACCTCCAATTCCCCGGTGGGGGACTCGGCCGCGGTGAGCAAGCGGGGCGGCGGCGTGGACTCGGAGGCCACCGACCGCTACGCTCGCCCCGGCAAGCGTTAGAGAGCCCGTAGCCGCGAGGGTCCGGGACCCCGAGGTTCCCTGGATTCCAGGCGTCGCAACGCCGGTATGACGAGCCGGGCGGTCAGCGTAATCTGACCGCCCGGCTCCTTCGTTGTACCGGCTTCTTGTCGCGGCTTCTTGTCGTATCTCCGGTCCCTGGGTCTGGTCCCGGCGCCCGGTCCCAGTTCCGGCCATCGCGATGGCCCTACCTGCCAAGATGAGGCGAGAGGCGAGAGGCGAGAGGCGAGACGAGCACGGGCAGGGATGGCGGTATGGGCGGATGGCGCCATCCGTGCGCTGTGGTGCGTGCGGTCGCGCGCCTGCTGCGCGCTGGGTCAGATCGAGGCGAAGGACCGGCCCGGTGCGGGAGCCGGTGGGATCCGCGGTGACGGCGCTCCCGGATCCCTCTGGAGCCTGACGGTCTCCTCGGGGGTAACCGTGAACCAGGTGACGAGCAGGAGGCCGAGCCCGGTGACAACCGGGGCCAGCAGGCCTCCGGACAGCACGCTATAGAAGATCAACACCGACCCGGAGAGCACGAACGACTGCGAGCCGCGTACGAACATCGCCACCACCAGACCGATGAACGCGGTGGTCCCGACGACGCCGTACTCGAGGATCAGCTTGGGCAGGAGGGCGTAGTTCAGCGGCAGTCCGGTGCGGTAGAAGAACGCGGCCGCGTCCCGGTCGGCGAACCCGGGCCCCGAGCCGAACGCCACCGTCATCGGGTCGCTGCCGAGCGCGTCCCAGGTCCGCTGGTACGGCTGGACGAAGCGCAGGCTGCCGCTGGACGTCGATGAGGATGTCTCCGTAGCACGCGCGGCGAAGATGCTCGATGCCGGGGTGAAGCTGATGATCAGCGCCACGAGGCTCACTCCGAGCAGGGCGGTGAGCGCGAATCGGGCGCCCTTGTGAACGGCCAGCAGGACGCCTGCGCAGGCCAGCAGGAGCAGACCTGTGCCGGAAACGGTGCTCAGGATGGCCAGCACAAACATGATCATGCGCCACCAGCCGCCGTTGCGCAGTGTGCAGACCACGATACCGAAGCCGAGGAACTGTGAGCAGAATGACGCCTCGAGGCAGATGAAGGCGTTCGACTTGTACAACGACGAGCCGTACTGCACGGGGTAGGACGTGTTGAACCCATGCATCAGGAACTGCGACGRCACGATGTCCTTGACGACGTCGGTGTACGGAACGCCGACGAGCTGAATGGCGAACTGGAACAGCGCGAGACCGGCGAGTACCGTGATCATGATCAGAAAACGGTCCAGCAGCCGGGGCAGGAGAGCGCGGGCGTCCGCGCCGCGCAGGCCGAGGACGAACGGCACGTACGTCGCCAGCAGCAGCAGCAATGAGGTGAAGGACGTGTCGTCCTTCTCGCGGAGGAAGCAGACGAGTGCCGAGGCCGAACATGCCGTCATCGCGACGAGGTAGGTGGTCACCCGGCTGGAGTTGTACGTCAGACCTCCGCGGCGCAGCATCAAGGCCGCGCAGACATAGGTGATCGGCAGGATTACCTGGACCTGTGAACCGCCCACCGGGAAAGCGATCCGTTGCAGGAAGATCTCGCAGAAGAGCAGGATCGTCAGCATCCGGAAGGTGGCGTCGTTGACCGACTTCCCGCTGCCGGCCTCCTGGGTCGGGATCACCCACGACCGTGGAATCCTGGTCGTGAGCGTGGTGGTGACCACTGGTTCCCGTCCCCCCCGTTCCTGGTCAGTGGGCTCCCGGGCGCCGCGTCCGGCGACGGGGGTCCGGCGATGGAAGCCCATCCGCACGTCGGCAGGTCGGCTAGCTGGCGCTACGGGCGGACGGCGTGGGCGATTCAGTCTATCCGGGGCCCTCGTGCCGTCTCGCAAGGTGGTCTCCGTGCCGTTTCCGGAGCGCATGGTTGCGTCTCCGTCACGCCTTGCAGCCAGCTGCTGGGGGGCTCTTCGAACCCGGCACGGGCGATGAATAATAGCGGTCGTCAGGCTTGACCGCCATCGGTTCGTATCCGTGCAGATCTGGATTCCGGCGGGGCGGGGCGGACACATGCCCTCGGCCACCCGGGACCCGGACGCTACACCGCTGACCTGCTCCGCCGCGGCCGCGGAGGCCGGTTCGTCCTGGTCCTGGATCTTGCTTCCGGATCTTGGTTCCGGTCCCGGGGTTCCGGTCCCGAGTCCGGGACCGCGCCGTCGGCGGACTTCTGGGCCTCGGGGCCCGTGGGCTCTGGCGCGCCCACGGGCCCCGAGTCGTTGCGCAGCGTGAGTGCGTCAGTAGCTCTTCTTCGCCGGCCGCAGGTGCAGCTCGGTGATCTCCGCGGTGGGTGGGAGCCGGATCAGATAATTGACGAGATCGGCCACGTCGGCCGCTTGGACGAGCAGCTCGGGTGCGTACTCACGGCCTTCCCGGGCGTAGATCGCCTCCTGCCTTGGGGTCGCCGTACGGCCGAGATGGATGGTGGTCACCCGGATGCCGTCGGCGTTGATCTCCTGGCGCAGGCTGTCGGCGAACCCCCGCATGGCGTGCTGGGTGGCGGCGAACACGCTGGTGCCCGCGCCGGCCCGGATGCCCTGGGTGGAGTTGACGATGACGATGTCGGCGCCGCGGTCGGCCCCGGCGACCCGCAGCGCCGGCAGCAGCCGCTGGGTGAGCGCGTATGGTGCTCGGACGTTCGCGAGGTACTGGGCGTCGAGATCGGCCAGCGACACGGCGTCCACCCGGGCGCTTCCGTAGGCGCCGGCGCTGTGCACCAGATGATCGACGCGGCTGTAGCGGTCCGTGACCTCGGCGGTGAACGCGACGACGGCCGCGTCATCGGTCAGGTCGAGGCGCACCGGCGTCAGGGTGCCCGGACCGCTCGCCTCCTTGCCGAGGGCGTCGAGCCGGGTCTGGTCGCGCCCGAGCGCGAGGACGGTGGCTCCGCCCGAGGCCAGCCGCAGCGCGGTGGCCCGGCCGATGCCGCTCGACGCACCGGTCACCACGGCGACCCGCCCGGCGAGCGGAACCTCGTCCGCCGCCGGGTCGCCCGCGCCGGATCCGTTCGGGGCCGCCGTCATGCGTTCTGGTGGGAGAACACCAGCATCGCGTCCTCCCGCGGCGGCGCGGTGTCGTAGGTCAGGCAGATGTCCTCGGGAATCCGGCTCAGGTCGGTGCCACGCAGGTAGTCCCGCATGGTCGTGCCGGTGCACTCCGCGTCGACGTTCGGCGCTCCGACGTGGTTGACCACGTCGTCGAAGTGGACGGTGCGGAAGTCCATGCTGAACCGGGTGCGGCCGGAGTTGTTCGGCACCGAGGAGTGCAGCTGGGCCGCCGAGAAGATCATTATGCCGCCGGAGGGGGCGACCACCCGGGTCTGCGGAAAGATCTCCACCTCCTCCTCGGGCTTGGGCTGCTTGCGGGTGTCGGACTTGATGTGCTTCGCGGCGTCGGCCCGGTTCTTCGCGTTCCACTCGTAGTAGTCGTAGTCGCGGGAACCGTTCTTCACGCCCTGGGAGAAGTAGCGCGGGTGGAAGGCCATGGCGTTCTCCGGCACGATGTCGAAGATCGGCATCCACCAGTTGAGCTGGCAGAACGGTGCCGAGTACCAGGTGTCGCGGTGCGGGTGGAAGGCATAGGCGATGCCCGAGGTGAGGTAGTCGTCCGACGTCGAGGTCCGCAGCCGGGGCACGTCGAAGTAGGTCTTCGACAGGTCGCAGCCGTGCTCGGCGAGAATCGCCGGCAGCAGTTCCTTGCAGGTGGGGTGGTGGATGAACCGTGGCTTCAGCTCGGCGAGCAGGGCCGCGTAGTCCTCGACCGGCATGTGGTACTGCGCCGTCTCGGGGTCGAGATCGCCGAAGGCCTCGCGGATCAGGGTGCGGCTGAACTCGACGAACTCCCGCGTCGCGGGCCTGGGCGCGTAGACGAACAGCTCGCCGGCGTAGAGCCTCGCCCGCCGCTCGTCATCGGACAGCGTGGATTCGACCAGTACCGAACTCATTAGGTTCCCCCTCGGAACGAACATGGGTGAGAAGCAGCCGGGCCATGGCGAGTTCGTCCGGCGTGGTGACATGGATGTTCGCCGGCTCGCCGGGGACGACCACGACCAGGCCGCCGGCCGCGGCAACCATCGCCGAGTCCTCGACGGCCTCGCGGGCCTCCGCGTGCACGGAGCGCAGCAGGTCCGCCCGGAAGGCGTGCGGGGTCTGCACGAGCCGGTGAGTCTCCCGCGGCAGCGAGGCCCCGGTGACCAACCGGGGGGTGTCGTCGGGGGGGCTGCCGAGCACCGTCGAGCGGATCTCCTTGACGACCTCGGTGAGCGGGAGCCCGGGTACGGCCGCGTCGGCGCCGGCGCGGACCTCGTCGATGACCCGCTGGTACAGGGCGGGAGTCGCGAGTGGATGGGCGGCGTCGGTGACCACGATGACCCCGGCGTCCGCGGGCACGGCAGCCAGCCCCGCCCGGACGGACTCGGCCCGGGTGGCGCCGCCAGCGACCATCCGCACTCCGTCCGGCGGTGACCAGTGGCCGATCAGGGCGGCGGGGACGACCACGACGATGCCGTCACTGGYGGGCCGCGCCGCCGCGACCGGATGGGCGAGCAGGGGCTCACCCCCGAGGTCGAAGAACTGTTTCGGCCCGCCGAAACGCGTGCCGCCGCCGCCGGCCAGCACGATCGTCCAGACCGGGCCGCTGTTCCCGGTGCTCCCCGCACCGTTGGCGACGGCGACAGCGGTGTCGGTCACCGCCGGGCTCCCGCGGGCGCGGCGCTGGTGACGTCGCTGCTGGTGACGTCGCTGAGTAGATCGACGCCCGCCAGGGCATCGGCCGCCGCCGCGACGGTGTCGAACGGCAGGTCCGCGCGGTCGGCGATGTCGAGCAGGCTGCGCGTGCCGTCGGCCAGGTTCAGCACCCACAGCAGGCCCATCTCGATCGCCTGGCGGTTCATGGTGGCCCCGATGGCGCGGTACAGGCCCCGCCGGCCGAGCTGCGGCTCCCCGTACGGGGTGGTGTTGCGCCAGATGYGGTCGCGCTCGCARATGTCGATCGTCCGCAGCAGGATCGCGAACGAGTCGGCCAGTGACTGCGGGGTCACGAAGTCGAGGTCGTCCGCGGACGTGTGGTACTGCGGATAGTCGCCGTGCTGGCCGCGCCCGAACCGGCCGACGGGCAGGTCGAAGCCAGGGGAGCAGAACTGCCGTTCGTCGTAGCCGTAGGGGGAGAAGTCGACGACCCGGTGCGGCCGCCCGGTCTCGGCGAGCGCCGCCGCCGCGGCCCGGTCGACGGCGGYGTTACCCCGCCGGCTGCGCTTGTAGGTCGGGTCCGACCGGTCGCCCAGGCCGGTCAGCACCAGCCCGTGCCGAATGCGCCCGACGGTGTCGCGGTTGCGCGCGAGCCAGGTGATCGATCCGATCGTGCCGGGGATGAACAGCAGCCGGAAGGTGTGCCGGCGGGGCAGCCCGGCCAGGGTGCGGGCCAGCAGGGTGGCCGTGGCGATGCCCGAGCAGTTGTCGTTCGCCATCGCCGGGTGGCAGGTGTGGGTCGTGATGAGGAACTCGTCGTCCGTGGTCCCGGGCAGCACGATCTCGCCGTAGGTCAGCGACCCCGCGGTGAGGGTGGTGTCGATCTCCACGTCGTACTCGCCGTCGGGCAGCGCGGCGAGCTGCCGGTCGGTCAGGCAGAAGCCCCAGTTCTCGGTGTAGTAGGAGGTCCGGTAGGGCACCCAGTCCGGGCGGTCCGGCATCGAGAACAGGTGCGGGCGCAGCTCGTCGAGGGACAGCCGGGCGCGGACCGGTKTGCTGTACCCCAGCAGGTGCAGCGGGTTGTCAGCGGCGTCGACGACGGTCTTGCCGTCCGGGCCGGTCAACCGGGCCGAGGCGACGTTCCATTCCCGGGGCACGGTCCAGTCCAGGACCGGTGTCCCGCTGGGGACCTCGTGCACCGTGAGCGCGGGCTCCGGGCCGAGCGCCCGCGCGACGGTGGCGAGCGTCGTGCGGACACCGTCCCCGGTGATGCTGCGCATGGGGGGCAGCAGGGTGGCGACCAGGTCGTGCAGCCACGTTCCCGGGTCGGCGCCTGCCGTCGCCGCGTACTCGCCGGCGTCGGCGGGCTCGGAACCGTTCGGGGGGGAAGCGTTCAGGGGGGAAGCGTTCGGCTCGGGACCGCCGGAGCCGCGGGAGGAATCGCTCATCGCTGGACCCGTCCGGAACCTCAGCCGGCCCAGACACGCCAGGGCGCGGCACCGGAATCCCAGAGCTGGTTCAGCTCGGTCCAGTCGCGGAACGTGTCCATACCCATCCAGAACCCGTCGTGAGTGTGCAGGGTCAGCTCGCTGTCCCGGGCCAGCTGCTGCAGCGGGTGACGCTCCAGCAGCAGCGCCGGGTCGTCGTCGAGGTACTTGTCGATGAACTCGCGCTCGAAGACGAAGTATCCCCCGCTCACCCAGCCGGTCTGCGGCGGCTTCTCGGCGAAGAGGGTGACGGCGTTGCCGTCCGTGGTCAGCTCGCCGTAGCGACTCGACGGCCGGACGCCGGTGACCGTCCCGATCCGCCCCGACGCCAGGTGGTCGGCGAGCACCGCGCCGACATCGACGGCACCCACGCCGTCGCCGTAGGTCAGCATGAACCKCGGGCCGGTCAGGTACTGGGYGACCCGGCGCAGCCGGGCTCCGGTTCCGGTGAGTAGGCCCGTCTCGGCGAAGGTCACCTCCCACGCCTCGTCGCCCACGGTGTTGTGGAACTGGGGGGTGTGGTCGTCGGAGAGCGTGAGGGTGAAGTCGGCGACCTGCGCACGGTAGGCGAGGAAGTAGTTCTTGATCAGATCGCTCTTGTAGCCGAGGCAGAGCACGAACTTACGGAAGCCATAGTGCTCGTAGGTCTTCATGATGTGCCACAGCACCGGCTTGCCGCCGATGTCCACCAGCGGCTTGGGTAGTTTCTCGCTGGCTTCCCRCAGCCGGGTTCCCATCCCGCCGCACAGGATCACGACGKGGATGTCCGCCACGTCGGGAATCTCGCTGGTCTGGGCGATCTCGATGCTCAAGGCTGTTGCGTCTCCCGTGCTCATGCCCCGGTCCGGACGCACTCGGGGCGGATGGGCGTCAATGGCCTGGTCGTTGCGGGACCGCGACGCGCTCCGGGTGATCCGGGGCARCCGTCCCGCGGGCCGGCTGGTCGTGACCGGTGGGGGCAGCCACCGGGCGGTCCGGCTGCGCGGGCGGCGCGTTCCCACGCGGGTGAGGACGTCGCTGCTCGCCCGCGAACGTGCGTGCGGGCGTGACCCGTGGCAACGGTACCGTATGGTCCTTTGCCGGCTGGCGGTGTCCCTACGAACCCGCGTATGCGGCATAGACCCCACAGCCCCGCGGGCCTCCCACGCGTCTGACTTCCCTGACTTCCCTGGCTCCGGGACCGGATGACGGTTTCGGTGGGTCGGGTGCGCGTGTCGAACAATTCTCTCGGAGCGGGAGGGTTGGTCTACGGATGGCTGATCGTTGCACTGCGTGATAAGCCGAGGCCGCCGAAGGTGCACTTCGTCGGTGGTTGTTACTGTTTAGCGATCACTCTCGGATTACCGAACGAGCCTCGGCTCAGGTGTCGACGGTGATGGCGGACCTCGTTGCGAGCCACCGGATCGGGGAGAGTGTCGCGCTTGGCCGCACTTTTGCACTACATGAGTAAAAATGACTTTATAGATAGAAATGTACGACTGGGGTGATGCGGGTGCGCGGGCGCTCCTGGTCGGATGACCCTCCGGTCGCTGGTCGCTGGCCGGTGGCCGGATCGCCATCCTCGGACCAGGACGGCACGGTGCATCACTCCGAGACGGACCCGCCCCGTTCGGCCGATCGGCGGCCCGCCGGTGGGAGCGCCGGCATGCCGACCCCGTCCCGGGGCGAGTGGCCGGACGCCCGGCTGCTCCCGCTGCGCCGTCGCCGAAGCGACACGACGCCGCGGATCCTCCGTTCCCCTAGCGAGGGTTCCCCCACCGAGCTGGTCCACATCCGCCGCGACGGCGCTCCTCGCGACGCGGATGGCGGCCCGGTCACAGCCCCCGGCGGGGACCGGCCGGACCCGGTGCGGGCACGTCCGGACGGCGCCACCACGACCGTGTTCCATTGGCACGGGCGGCAGGCCCCGGCCGGGAAGAGGCTGGACACGCCGGACACGAACGTTCTGGCCCGGGACGTTCTGGCCCGGGACGTGCCGGTCTGGGACGGGCCGGTGCCGGACGCGCGTGTTCGGGCGGACGGCGGCGGTGAACCTGGCCCGGGTCGTCTGTCTCGCGTCGCCGGTTGGATCGCTGCGCGCCCGGGGGGCCGAGCCGGYCGAATCCCGCGTCTCCCGCTTGTCGCGGTCTCGATCGCGGTCGTGACCGCCCTGACCGCCTGGGTTCTGGTGTCCTCCGGAGGACACCCCACGGACACGGTGGCCGGCGGCCCGACGTCCGCCCCGCAGTCGCAGCCCCCGCCGCAGTCGCCGCCCGCGCGGTCGCCGAGCTCCGGCCCCTCGCCCGCACCGGGGGTCCAGCCGCCGGTCACCGTGCCCCGGGTGCAGCGGGCCGCCACGACCGGTGAGTTTCCCACGGGGGTCGCCGCGCACACGTTGGCGCAGGCGAACCGCTGGGCGGAATTCCGTGGCCGGCCCAACGACGTCGTCGTCATGTACACCGAGCGGTCCAGCTGGCGGGCGATCGTCGAGCCCTGGATCGGTCGCGGCGCCTCGACCTTCGCCGGGTTCTCCGGCACATGGGTCATCAGCCAGCCGCTCTTTCCGGACGAGGGGCCGGAGAAGGGCAACCTCGCCGACTGCGCGGCCGGCCGCTACGACGCCGAGTGGCGGCAGTTCGGCCGCTGGCTGGTGAGCATGGAGCGGGGCGACTCGTTCGTCCGGCTGGGCTGGGAGTTCAACGGGCTGTGGTTCGCGTGGGYGGCCACGGACCCGCAGCAGTGGGTGCAGTGCTTCCGTAACGCCTCATCGGCGATCAAGGCTACCAGTCCGCGGGTCCGCATCGACTGGAACCTCAACGCCCACGGCTCGACCACGTCGGTCGGCGCCTTCGATCTCTACCCGGGTGACCAGTACGTCGACGTCATCGGGGTCGACAGCTACGACCAGTACCCGCCGAGCCCGACCTACGCTGACTTCGACAACCAGTGCAACGAGACCGGCGGTCTCTGTCAGGTGATCATCTTTGCGCGGATCCATCACAAGCTGTTCTCGGTGCCGGAGTGGGGCGTGGTCAGYCAGCAGGGCACCAAGGCGGGTCGGGTCGGGGCCGCGGGTGGGGACAACCCCGTCTATATAGAGAAGATGCACGAGACGTTTGTGCGTAACGCGGACATTCTCGCCTACGAGGCGTACTTCCCCGATGCCGTGCCGAACAACGTCCGTTCCTCGTTGGTCGACCCCACCATCAATCCCGCGGCGGCGGCGATGTACCAGCGGCTCTGGGGCTGATCCCTGGGGGCTGATCCCTGCCGGGGCTGGCTCGTCCCTGTTCGCCTGGTGGCCCGGGCTGCGGGGGTATCGCAGGACACGGTCTTGCGTGGGGCGGACAGCAGTCCTCAGCACGATGGGCACGGCGGTGAAGACGGGCATCTTAGACCCCGCGTCGTCCGCCGCGTCCGCCGCGCCCGCCACAACCAGTACCCGGTCAAGAAGCCCGGCCAGCGCGGCACCCGCCACGACGCCCCGCCCACGATYAGGCTCGCCAACCCGGTACTCCCTGGCATCGGGCGCCGGTGATCGGTGCTTACCCGGGTAGCTGCCGCCAGATTGCGCGCCAGCGGGTGTCGGACAGGGAAGCCGGATCGGCGCCCTCGGCACGGACTGTGCCCTCGACGGCGGCCAGCCGGTCCCGGAAGCGACGGGCGGTCGCCCGAAGGGCCCGCTCCKGATCGACGGAGGCCGTCCGGGCGAGCGCGACGGCGGCAAAGAGCAGATCACCGATCAGGTCGTCCCCCGCCGTGCCCGACCGGGCCAGTACGGCGGCCGTGGCGGCGATCTCGGTGACCCGATCGCCCGCGTCGGTCACACCCCACGCGGCCGTCCCGGTCAGCGCGAGATCCGCCGGGACGCCGATGCCGGCCGCCCGCTTCAGCAGCTTGGCCGCGAGGGACAACGCCGGTTGGGAGAGTGGGACACCCTCGGTCACCGAGACGCGCCCCTTCTCGACCGCCTTGATCGCGTCCCAGTTGGCGACGACGTTCGCCGGACCGTCCACGACCACGTCACCGAACACGTGCGGATGACGGCGGATCAACTTGGCCACCAGACCGGCCGCGATGTCATCGACGTCCCAGCCGTCGTCGGCGCGCTCGGCGGCGATCCGAGYGTGGAAGAGCACCTGCATCAGCACGTCGCCGAGTTCCTCGCGCARCTCGGTGAGATCGCCGTCCTCGATCGCCTGATACGCCTCGTACGTCTCCTCGACCAGGTACGGTGCGAGCGAGGTGTGCGTCTGCTCGGCGTCCCAGGGGCAGYCGCCCGGCGACCGCAGGCGGTCCATGACCGCGACGGCGTCCAACAGGCTCGAGCCGGGCAGCTCCCTGGTGGCCACGAGGCTCGTCACTTCGACCCCGGTCACCCCGTCGACGCCGGCATCGTTGCGTTCCCCGGATCCACTCGCCTCGTCGAGGAGGCAGTCGAGGATGTTCGGCGCAAGCGGATCGGGTAGCCAGGCGACCTCGGCCGCCGCGGGATCAGGCAGGGCGGCCCGGATGAGGGTCACCGCGCCGGCCAGACCGCCGGGATCGCCGGGATCGCCGGGATCGACGATCAGGACGGTCGCACCGGCCGCCCGCAGCGCGGCGAGCTGAGGATGCGTGGGGCTCGCGGTCAGGACGGGCACCGTGCGCACGACATCCCACGCCCGGGCCGTGAGAATTCCCGGTGCCACCCGGGGGCTGGTGACGACCACGGTGATCCGCATCAACATGTCGCCGTCCGCTCAGGATCGGGTGGTCAGGTCCAGGATCGGCGTGGGCGCGGGCTTGCTGGCGATCGAGCCCTCAGCGGCGACCACGGCGAACTGCTTCGTGTCCCAGGTACCAAATCGTGGGTTTATCGAGATGGGATCCCGGGACTCGGCCTGCGCGAGTAGCGGACGCACCTTCGTCGCCCGTTTKTCCGCCACCAGGAACCGAGCCAGGTAGGGCTTGGCCTGCCGGTAGCTGAGAGGGATCTTCCCGATCTGATCGACGATGCTGTCGTACTGGGCGCGGGTGTCCGCGTCGGAGGCGAGGACACCCGGGCTGATCTTGTCCCCGAGCGCCGACTCGAACGCTCCCGAGCGGACGATCGTCGCCACGTCCTGCTGGGCGAAGCCTGCCGCGGCGGCTCGCTGCTCGAACGCCTTCACGCTGCCGAACTGCAGGATCGCGTACGCCTGGTAGTAGGACGCGATGTCCTGGCCGGTCAGCGAGATCCCCAGCCGCTTCGCCTCACCGGAGATCAATTCGAGCTGCACGAGCGTGGTCAGGGTTCGTCGCTGGAGTTCACCCCGGTTGAGACTCTGCGACGCCGACTGCGAGGTCTGCGGGATCGGTACCGTCTGCGCGGCCTTGAGCCCACGGTCGACGATGCCGCGCAGCTGGGAGGTCCCGATGGTCTGCGAACCGACCTGGGCGGCGGCCCCGGCATGGGTCGTGCACCCGGTACCGACGAGCATGAGGAGCCCGACACCGGCGAGGAGACGGGAAAGCTTCACGAGCCGAGACGGTATCCGCTCAGCGTGGCGTACGGTACGGCGCCCTACGCCAGGAGTCAGATCGAGGCCGCCGCGGCGGCGACCGAGTCGCCCGCGACCGCATGCAGGAGCTGGCCGACCCAGACGAGCAGGGCCCGGTCCCGCAATGGCCGGGAACCGATGCGCCCCGTCTCGGTCGGCGCGGGAACGAGTACGGTCCGCACCGCCGGTTTGACCACGGCGCCCCGGTAGAGCCGGGTCAGCCGGAGTGTCTGACTCTCCCGCAGCTCCAGCGGAGCGAACCGGATCTGGCGACCGGCGGTGATGATCTCCGTGACGCCGAAGCGCCGGGCAAGCACCCGCAGGCCCGCGACGGCCAGCAGGTTCTCGACCGGTTCGGGCACCGGACCGAACCGGTCCACGAGCTCGCCACGCACCTCGTCGATGTCGGCGTCCGTGGCGGCGCCGGCCAGCCGCCGGTAGGCATCCAGCCGCAGCCGCTCGCTCGGCACGTAGTCATGCGGCAGGCTCGCGTCGACCGGCAGCTCGACCTTGACCTCCGGGGGCTCCTCGACCCCCTCCCTGCGGTACTCGGCCACCRCTTCGCCGACCATCCGCACGTACATGTCGAACCCGACCGAGGCGATGTGCCCGGACTGCTCGCCGCCGAGCAGGTTGCCCGCTCCCCGGATCTCCAGGTCCTTCATGGCCACGGCCATTCCGGCACCAAGGTCGTTGTGCTGGGCGATCGTGGCGAGCCGGTCGTGGGCGGTCTCGGTCAGCGGCTTGTCCGGCGGGTAGAGGAAGTAGGCGTACGCCCGGTCCCGGCCCCGCCCGACCCGGCCGCGCAGCTGGTGCAGCTGGGACAGGCCGAACACGTCGGCCCGCTCGACGATGAGGGTGTTGGCGTTGGAGATGTCCAGGCCCGACTCCACGATCGTCGTGCAGACCAGCACGTCGAACTTCTTCTCCCAGAAGGAGACCATGACCTGCTCAAGCGCGTCCTCGTGCAGCTGGCCGTGGGCGGTGGCGATCCGCGCCTCGGGAACCAGATCGCGCAGCCGGGCGGCGGCCCGGTCGATCGTCTMCACCCGGTTGTGGATGAAGAAGACCTGCCCCTCGCGCAGCAGCTCCCGGCGGATCGCCGCGGCCACCTGACGGGCGTCGTAGGCGGCGACCGAGGTCAGCACCGGGTGCCGCTCCTCGGGCGGAGTGTCGATGGTCGACAGCTCCCGGATGCCGGTGATCGACATCTCCAGCGTGCGGGGGATCGGTGTGGCGCTCATCGTGAGCACGTCCACCGCCGTGCGCATCTTCTTGAGCTGCTCCTTGTGCTCGACACCGAAGCGCTGCTCCTCGTCGACGATCACCAGGCCGAGATCCTTGAAGCGGTTCTCCCCGGACAGCAGCCGGTGGGTGCCGATGACCACGTCGACACTGCCGGTAGCGAGCCCCTCCTGCACCGCCTTGTGTTCGGCGGGCGAGTTGAACCGGCTCATCGCCTTCACCACCACCGGGAATGCGGCGTAACGCTCGGAGAAGGTCTGGAAGTGCTGCTGGACCAGCAGCGTCGTGGGCACCAGCACCGCGACCTGCTTGCCGTCCTGCACCGCCTTGAACGCGGCCCGCACCGCGATCTCGGTCTTGCCGTAGCCGACGTCGCCGCAGATTACCCGGTCCATCGGGACCGGCTTCTCCATGTCGGCCTTGACCTCGTCGATGGCGGCGAGCTGATCGGGTGTCTCTCGGAACGGGAAGGCGTCCTCCAGCTCACGCTGCCAGGGACTGTCGGGAGCGAAGGCATGCCCGGGAGCAGCCATCCGGGCGCTGTAGAGCCGGATCAGCTCACCGGCGATCTCCTTGACGGCTCTGCGGGCCCGACTCTTGCGCTTGGCCCAGTCGGYGCCGCCGATGCGGTCCAGGCTCGGCGCGTCACCCCCGACATACCGGGTGATCTGTTCAAGCTGGTCGGTCGGCACATACAGTCGGTCGCCCCGGGCGTACTCCAGCAGAAGGTACTCCCGCTTGGCRCCCGCGACGGTCCTGGTGACCATCTCGACGTAGCGGCCGACGCCGTGCGCGTCGTGGACCACCATGTCCCCGGGGAGCAGGGCGAGCGGATCGATGCCCTTGCGCCGCCGGCTCGGCATGCGCCGCATGTCCTTCGTGCTCACCCCGCGGGCACCCGCGATGTCGCYTTCAGTAAGAACGGCGAGGCGCAAAGTATCGCTGGTGAAGCCGGTGGCGAGCCGACCGCAGGTGACTATGGCGACGCCCGGAGTGAGCGTGGCCTCCTCGGCGAGGCCGGCGCCCAGGTCGGCGTCGCGCAGCATCTCCACCAGGCGCTGCGCCGGACCGTGCCCCTCGGTGACCAGCAGCACTCGCCAGGACTCGGCGAGCCAGCCCTTGACGTCGGCGATGACCGCCGCGGTGTCCCCGTGGTAGATCGGCGCGGGCCGGAGGCTGGCGACCACCGTGTTGTCGCCGTAGTTGTCGCCGTAGTTGTCGCCGTACTCGGTCCCGTCGTAGGCGGCGCCCGTCAGCCCGGTGCCCGCCGGTTCCCGGTCGCTGCCTGCCGGGGTCGACATGAAGGGAGTGACCGACCACCACGGCAGGCCGAGATCCTCCGCACGCTCGCGGACCTCGATGATCGATCGGTAGGCGGCCGCGCCGAGATCGATCGGCGCGCCGCCACCCAGCGCCGCGACGCTCCACGACGCGTCGAGGAACTCCTGGCTCGTGCGCACCAGTTCGCTCGCCCGCGAACGGACCCGTTCGGGATCGCAGACCAGCACGTGGGTGCCGGCCGGCAGATCGTCCAGGAGTAGTGACATGGCGTCGACGAGTACCGGGGCGAGCGCCTCCATCCCCTCCACGGGGATGCCGTCGGCGATCTTGTCGAGCAGGTCCAGCAGCTCCGGGTGGCGCGTCGCGAGGTCCGCGGCCCGCGCCCGCACCTGCGCGGTCAGTAGCAGTTCGCTGCACGGCGGCGCGAACAGGACACGGCCACCACCGGTCGCGCCATCATCCTCCGGTAGCGCCCGCTGGTCCGCCACGGAGAACCGGCGGATGTCCTCGACTTCATCGCCGAAGAACTCGACCCGCAGCGGATGTTCCTCGGTGGGCGGGAAGACGTCGAGGATGCCGCCGCGCACGGCGATCTCGCCGCGCCGCTCGACCAGGTCCACCCGGTGATAAGCGATGTCCACCAGCCGCGTCACCACGCCGTCGAGGTCGGCCGTATCGCCCTCGGCGAGGGTGACCGGTGCGAGCTCGCCGAGCCCGGCCACCTGGGGTTGCAACACCGCACGGATCGACGCGACCACGATCCGCAGTGGCGGCCGACCGGTGCTCGCCGGATGCGCGAGCCGGCGCAGCACGGCGAGGCGCTGCCCGACCGTGTCAGCCCGGGGGGACAGCCGCTCGTGGGGCAGGGTCTCCCAGCTCGGGAAGACCGTGACCACATCGGGACCGAGCAGGCTGCCGAGCGCCGACGCCAGATCCTCGGCCTCCCGGCCGGTAGCCACGACAGCGAGGACCGGCCGGTCGGCCCCGACCGCCAGGGCCGCGGCGGCGAAGGGCCGCAACGCCGCGGGACCAGCGAGGTCGAGGACCGGTTCACCGACCGCGCCGATCGCCCGGCCCAGGGCAGGGTCCCCGCCGGGACGGGCGATCAGCGCGTCGAGCAACGGCGCGAGGGTCATGGGGTGCGTCCCTGTGCCTCTCGGTTGGTTGGGATCCGATGGTTGGGATCCGACGACGTGACACGGCGAGGCCGATCCGGCCCTGATCTACCGTCCGGCCCGGCCCCGCTCCACACGACGCTTCCGCCCGGCGATGCCCCGGTCCGCAGGCGCCGGCAGCGGGTCAACCTCGATACCCAATCGATCTTGATGCCGAGCCGACCTTAATACGGGTCAACCTTGATACCGGATCGACCTCGATCGGCTCAGCCCTGTCGGCACAGACGATATGTCCAGCCTACGACAACCTTCCCACCCGCCCCGGCAACCCACCCTCCTCCCGTTCGGACCGGCGCCATGTTCGTCGGGGCCGCGGTAACGTGCGCGTCCATACGAACGCGGGGCCGGCCGGGTGGACGCCGTGGACACGGCCGCGGGGCCGCATCGGCGAGCGCGACGGCTCCGACGTGACGCATCTCACGTTTCCGGCAACGCGGTCCGGTCGGTACCGGACGACGGACGGCACGCTCGGGCGCCCCGCACTCCCCCGTCCCGCCCGCTTCGGCGAAGGGGGCGCCACATCGCCGAGCGACGTACAGTCGACTGCCTGACGTCCGGTCCGGTTGCCCAAAATCGTCCGGTCCGGTCGTCCAATATCTACCCTAACGTAAGGGCCGAGTTGTCCACCAAGCGCCGTGGTGTTTCGGGATCGAACACGACCCGTGGCGACGTTTACCAGATCGGGGACGTTGCGGAGCGGGTCAGCCTCTCCCTGCGAACAGTCCGCTACTATGAGGAGTCAGGGCTCCTCGCGCCGGTAGGTCGGACCGTAGGGGGATTTCGTCTCTACGACGACGACGCCATCGAGCGGCTGCTCCTCATCAAGAAGATGAAACCGTTGGGGTTCACCCTGGAGGAGATACGGTCGCTGCTGGCCCTTCGTGATGAGCTCGCCGAGCCCGACCTCGCCGCGGGCGTCCGGGCCGAGCTCCAGGAGCGGCTTGGCACCTGGGTGGTACTCGCGGAGGAAAAACTCTCCACGCTTCGGGAGCAGGTCAGCGTCGCGGAGTCGTTCGTCGGCGGGCTGCACGACGACGCGAAACGGTCGGGAGGAACCGTCTGATCCGCGGATACCGATCACCGTACCCACCGCGGCGGGCCTCGCGCATCGCACCGGCAAGACCAAGATCAAAACTTGAAGTTATTTTCCGGCGGCGCCAGGGGTCCCCGCACTGCGCCGGAGGCGCTGTGGGTTCTTTGCGCCGGAGGCGCCGTGGGTTCTTTGAGGGTTGTCCCAGGAGGTTCGCCGAAGGCGAGGCGACGGAGACCCCGTACGGCGCCCGATGCCAGGGGTCCCCGCACTGCGCCGGAGGCGCTGTGGGTTCTTTGCGCCGGAGGCGCCGTGGGTTCTTTGAGGGTTGTCCCAGGAGGTTCGCCGAAGGCGAGGCGACGGAGACCCCGTACGGCGCCCGATGCCAGGGGTCCCCGCACTGCGCCGGAGGCGCCGTGCGGGGGAAGGCTAGCCTCTGAGGGCATGGCTGCCATCCCACGTAAGGCGCTGGCCGACGTCCGCCAGATCGCGGCGCGGCGGACGGCTCCGATCGTCCTTGAACTCGATCTGACGGTCGACCCGATCGAAGGCGTCCCCACCGACCCGATCACCCTGGCGCTCGCCCGGCGTCGGACGACCCTGCGGGATGTCGTCGAAGGCCTACGGTACGCGACCGAGGATCCCCKGGTGTCCATCGTGGTCGCGCATATCGCCGCCTGCGGGATGCCGCTGGCACGTATCCAGGAGATTCGCGCCGCGATCGCCGCGTTTCGTGCGGCCGGTGGCACCGCCATCGCCTACGCGGACACCTTCGGRGAGTTCGGGGGCGGCACGGCGCCCTACTATCTGGCCTGCGCGTTCGACGAGATCTGGCTCGCCCCGCCCGGTGACTGCGGCCTGACCGGTCTCGGGATGGAGGCGCCGTTCCTGCGGGGAGCGCTCGACCGGCTCGGTATCTCCGTCGAGATCGGCCAGCGGTACGAGTACAAGAACGCCGTCAACACGCTGGTGGAGCGGGACTTCACCCCGGCGCACCTGGAGGCGGTCAGCCGGATCATCGAGTCCAGCTCTGACCAGATCGTGGCCGGCATCGCCGAGGGACGCGGGCTGTCCACCGACCGGGTTCGGCGTCTGATCGATCTCGGACCGCTGGCCGGGTCCGTCGCGCTCGACACCGGTCTCGTCGACCGTCTCGGCTACCGCGACGAGGTGTACGCGGCGGCACGGGAACGGGTGACGCGGGGGCCGTCGGCCGGATTCGGGGGTGACGGGGAGGGCGCGGGCCGGGAGGATGCGCGCCGCGGGTCCGGCGCGGAGCCGGTTTTGATGTACGCCTCCGCCTACCGGCGGTCCGCCGAGCGGCGGGAGAAGTTCCCGGCGCTTCGCGTGGCGGCGCTGGCGGCCGGCGGTCCGGCGGCTTTCTTCTTCCGCGAGGTTCCCGATGATCGGGACGGCTCCCGTCCCGACGGCGCCGGGGAGGCCCACCTCCACCCGGACGAGGCCGCGGGCAGCGGGACGAGTGCGCTGGCCCCCTCCGTGACGGCGCCACATCGAGACCCGAAGAAGTCGGTCATCGCGCTCATCCATGGGACCGGGCCGGTCGTCCTCGGACACGRTGCCCCGGGTCCGTTCTCCGGGCCGGTGCTCGCAGCGGAGGCCACCGCGGCGGCCTTCCGTTCCGCCGCGCGTGATCCCGCGGTGGCGGCGGCGGTGTTCCGGGTGAGCAGCCCTGGGGGTTCCTACGTCGCCTCCGACCTGGTCCGCCGGGAGGCCGAGCGGTTCCGGGCCAGCGGCCGGCCGCTGATCGTCTCGATGGGTGACGTGGCGGCCTCTGGTGGCTACTTCGTCGCCCTGGCATCCGATGCGATCGTGGCGAACCCCGGCACGCTGACCGGCTCGATCGGGGTGTTCGCCGGCAAGCAGGTGATCAGCGGGCTGCTCGACAAGGTGGGAGTGGGCTTCGGTGCCGTCGCGGAGGGCGAGCATGCGCTGATGATGTCGCCGCGGCGGYCCTTCACCCCGGGGGAGCGGGAGAAACTGGAGGAGTTCCTGGACCGGGTCTACGCCGACTTCGTTGACAAGGTGGCGGTCGCTCGCGGGCTGTCCCGGGACCAGGCGCACCAGCTGGCCCGCGGCCGGGTGTGGACCGGCGCGGACGCCCATGCGCACGGCTTGGTGGACGTCCTCGGCGGGTTGGCGCAGGCGATCGAACTCGCCTGGTCGCGCGCCGGTCTGCCGGCCGGTGAGACTCCGCGGGTGCGGCTGACGCCCAAGCCGTCGGTGCTGGAACGGGTCCGGTCGCCGAAGTCCAGCGAGGACCGCGGGGCCGCCGCGTCGGTGGCCGGGTCGGTGGCCGGGTCGGTGGCCGGGTCCGCCCTGGGCCTGCTCGGCGCTGGTCCCGGTGCCGGCTTCGTCCCGGGTTGGGGGGCGCTGGCACCGCTGGCGGCGCGGCTTGGTCTGCCCTCGGCCGGTCCGCTGGTCATGCCGCCGATCGGGCGGATCGGTTAGCCGGTCCGCACCGGTGGCCCACAACGAACTCGCCGGCCTGTGGGATGCGTGACACCGCCGTCCGCGGGAGGATCGACGCCCGGGTGCCCGACGGCCAGGCAGGCGGTGAAATGACCGTCGGGTGGCCGGTGAACGGACCCGCCGCGGGTGAATGGACGCGCCGCGCCGGGCCGGGACCGGCGTCGCGTCGCCGTGGGGCGACGGTAGTCTCGCAGCGACCGGTTTCGTCCGGACGGCACCGCTCGTCCCGCGCCACGATCCGCGGCAGGCCATCAGGGTCTGCCCCGGTGGCCTGCCGCGGGGTGGTGGCTTCCGGTCACCGGCCTGTGGCGGTCCGCTGCTGCCACCGCGTCATCGTTCCGTGTCAGAGCGCATACCGGAGGTCGAAGCCGTGCCGTCTATCGAGGCCGTCGGAGCCCGCGAGATCCTTGACTCGCGCGGTAACCCCACCGTCGAGGTCGAGGTCGTCCTGGAGGACGGCACGCTGGGCCGCGCCGCGGTGCCCAGCGGGGCGAGCACCGGTGCCTTCGAKGCCGTCGAGCTGCGCGACGGGGACAACCGCTATGGCGGCAAGGGCGTGACCAAGGCCGTGGCCGMGGTGATCGACCGGATCGGTCCGGCGATCATGGAGTTGGAGGCCACCGAGCAGCGTCTTCTCGACGCGACGCTCATCGACCTCGACGGCACCCCGGGCAAGTCGGCCCTCGGCGCCAACGCCCTGCTCGGGGTCAGCCTGGCGGTGGCCAAGRCGGCGGCGGCGTCGAGCGGCCTGCCGCTGTTCCGGTACCTGGGAGGTCCGACCGCGCACCTGCTCCCGGTGCCGATGATGAACATCCTCAACGGTGGTGCGCACKCCGACACCAACGTCGACATTCAGGAGTTCATGATTGCTCCGATCGGCGCGAGCACCTTCGCCGAGTCGCTGCGCTGGGGTGCGGAAGTCTATCACGCGCTCAAGAGCGTGCTGAAGGCGCGGGGCCTGGCGACCGGCGTGGGCGACGAGGGCGGCTTCGCGCCGAGCCTGCCCACCAACCGGGAGGCTCTCGACCTCATCGCCGAGGGGATCGACAAGGCCGGCTTCGCCCTGGGGACGGACATCGCCCTGGCGTTGGACGTTGCCTCCACCGAGTTCTACGCGGACGGGTCGTACACCTTCGAGGGCAACTCGCGTAGCGCCGAGTACCTGAGCGACTACTATGCCGAGCTCGTCTCCGCCTACCCGATCGTCTCCATCGAGGACCYGCTGGCCGAGGATGACTGGGATGGCTGGGTGGCGCTCACCGAGCGGCTCGGTGGCAAGGTGCAGCTCGTCGGGGACGACCTGTTCGTGACCAACCCGGAGCGGCTGGCTCGCGGGATCGCCTTGAAGGCCGCAAACGCCCTGCTGGTGAAGGTGAACCAGATCGGCACGCTGACCGAGACGCTCGACGCGGTGAACCTGGCCCACCGTAGCGGCTACCRGGCAATGATGTCCCACCGGTCCGGCGAGACCGAGGACACCACCATCGCCGACCTCGCCGTCGCGGTCGACTGCGGTCAGATCAAGACCGGCGCCCCGGCGCGCTCGGAGCGGGTCGCGAAGTACAATCAGCTGCTGCGCATCGAGGAGGAACTCGACGACGCGGCCCGGTACGCGGGCGCCGCCGCGTTCCCCCGCCGCAGGCAAGCCGGCTGATCCCATGCCGCCGCGGAACACCGCGCTGACCACGAGGGCGACCCTGCTCGCCGTCGTGATCTGCGTGCTGGTCCTGACCCTCGCCTATCCGCTGCGGCTGTACCTGCAGCAGCAGGCCAAGCTCTCCGAGCTGAGCCGGACCAACGCGCAGGCCCAGGCGAGGGTCAACGAGCTGCGGGCGACGGTCGAGCGCTACGACGACCAGGCCTGGGTCGAGGACGAGGCGCGCCGTCGGCTGCATTACGTCAAGCCCGGTGAGCGGGCGTACCTGATGCCGATCAAACCGGCACCCACCAAGGACGGCGACGAGACCCGCGGCGGGTCGTCCGGGGGCTCGGCCTGGTACGCCCGACTCTGGTCGGAGATCTCGACGCCGTAGCGGTCACGGGGCGGGAGCCCCGACCCCGGTGYGGCGAAGGAACGGGCTTGGCGGACGGTGATGACGGCGATGACGGCGAGGGGGTGAGTATGGCACCGGCGGTGACGGCCGAGGATCTCGAGATCGTGCGCCGTCAGCTCTCCCGCGAGCCGCGAGCCGTCCTCGCGGTGGCCCATCGCTGCTCGTGCGGTCTTCCCGACGTGGTCGAGACCGCACCGCGGCTTGCCGGCGGCACCCCCTTCCCGACCCTGTACTACYTCACCTGCCCCCGGGCTGCGTCGGCGATCTCGCGGCTGGAGGGGGTCGGGGTGATGCGCGAGATGACAGCCCGGCTGGCGGAGGATCCGCGGCTCGCCGCCGCCTACGCCGTCGCCCACCGGGACTACCTCGCCCGGCGCGACGCGCACGAGGTGCTGCCCGCCGCTCCGAGCGCGGGTGGCATGCCCGATCGGGTCAAGTGCCTGCACGTCCTCGTAGCGCACAGTCTCGCCGTGGGTCCGGGAGTCAATCCGTTCGGTGACGAGGCCCTTGCGGCTGTTCCCGACTGGGGTCGGCGGGGGCCGTGCGTGGCCGGTGGCCGATGTCCGGGCGTTGACGAGGCCGAGGCGCCCGGACCCGCCCCGGGCGGCGGGGCGGCGGGCGACGGACCGACCGGCAGTCGTTCGACAGGGGATCCGGCAGGGGACCCGACGGGGGATCCGAAAGAGATCCGATAGGGGATTTGACCGGGGAGGAGAGACCGTGAGTCGGGTCGCCGCGATCGACTGTGGAACCAACTCGATCCGTCTGCTGGTGGCGGACGTCGAGGGATCGACCCTGCACGAGCTGACCCGCCAGATGGAGATCGTCCGGCTGGGGGCCGGGGTCGACCGGACCGGTGAGCTCGCGCCGGAGGCGCTCGYCCGCACCTTCACCGCGCTGCGGGACTATGCCGAGCAGATCGAGCGGCTGGGAGCCTCACGGGTGCGGATGGTCGCCACGAGCGCGACCCGCGACGCGCGCAACCGCCATGAGCTCGTCGCCGGGGTCCGCGCGATCCTCGGTGTGGACCCCGAGGTGATCAGCGGGAACGAGGAGGCGGCCCTGTCCTTCGGCGGCGCCATCGGTGACCTCGTCGGCCGAGCCGGTTCGTTTGACGCCGGTTCGTTCGACGCCAGTTCGTCTGCCGGTTCGGTCGAGGGCGCGCCGACGGGGCCGGTCGCCACGCCGATCCTGCTCGCCGACATCGGCGGCGGCTCGACCGAACTCGTCCTCGGGGACGTGAGCGGGGTGCGGGCCGCCCGTTCGGTGAACGTCGGATGCGTGCGGCTGGCGGAGCGGCACCTGCACGATGATCCGCCGACCGGCGCGCAGGCCGCGGCGATCGTCGCCGACGTGCACGCGGCACTCGACCTCGCCGCCCGTACCGTGCCCCTGACCGAGGCGGCGACGCTGGTCGGCGTCGCGGGGACCGTCACCACGGTCGCCGCCCTCGCGGCTGATCTCCCCGAGTACGACCCGACCCGCATCCACCTGTCCGTGACGACGGCGGAGCAGGTCGCGCAGGTCACGGACCGGCTGCTGAGGATGACGCACGACCAGCGCGCGGCCCTGCCGGTGATGCACCCGGGTCGGGTGGACGTCATCGCCGCCGGCGCGCTCGTGCTGCGCACCCTGGTCGAGCGAACGGGCGCCGCGGCGGTGGTGGCAAGCGAACGCGACATCCTCGATGGGATAGCGCTGGCCCTGGCCGCCGCGCCGGGCGCCCCGGCCACCGGGCCCGGGCGGGCGGCGCCGCCCGTCACCGCCGGCCCGTCGGTATGAGGACCAGCTGTAGGAGGACCGGTGGGGCGGGGTGACGGACGGGACGGGTGACCCGGTGCGGTCAGGGGGCCCGGTGCGGTCAGGGGGTCCGGTGCGACCGGGAAGCGGTTGGCCGGGGGACCTCGCCGCCGCCGACACACCGGTCGCAGCCACGCCGGGCGAGGTCCGCGCGTTGGCCGCCGACGCGACGGGCACCCGGGAGCTCGATGCCCGGATGTCCGTCTGCCGGGCCTGCCCGCGCCTGGTCACCTGGCGGGAAGAAGTCGCGGCGGTGCGGCGGGCGGCCTTCGCCGAGCAGGCCTACTGGGGGCGTCCGGTGCCCTCGTTCGGCCCGGGCGACGCCCGGATCCTCGTCATCGGTCTGGCGCCCGCGGCCCACGGAGGGAACCGCACCGGACGCATCTTCACCGGGGACCGCAGCGGCGACTGGCTGTTTGCCTCGTTGCACCGCGTCGGGCTGGCGGCGCTGCCGACCTCGGTGTCCGCCGGGGACGGTCAGCGTCTGACGGCCACGCGCATCGTCGCCGTCGTCCGTTGCGCTCCGCCCGCGAACAAGCCGACCACTACGGAGCGTGACACCTGTCGGCCCTGGTTGGTGCGTGACCTGGAGCTTGTCCGGTCCACCCTGCGGGTCATCGTCGTCCTCGGTGGATTCGCCTGGTCCGCCCTGTGGCCCGCCCTGGTCCAGGCCGGATTCCCGGTTCCTCCGCGCCGGGTGTCGTTCGGGCACGGCGTGCGGGTCGAACTTCCCGTATCCGGGGTGTCGGTCGTTGGTTGCTATCACCCAAGCCAGCAGAACACCTTCACCGGTCGGGTCACCGAAGTGATGCTTGACACGATTTTTGGCACGGCGGCGGAGCTCGCGGAAGTGGTTGAGCGGGCCGGGTAAGTCTTTGTCCTTGTGGCCGTCGACACAGAAGGTGAGCCGGAACACGGTCCCCACGCATCGGCACCACGGGCCGAAGACCGCCGGTATTCGTGTCCTGCGTCACGAAAAAAGCTGGGCGGCCAGCCCGGGACCAGGGTGTAACACGGCCCTCGTGGGTACGTTTTTGCCATGGGCTACGGGCAACCACCGCACATCCTCATCGTCGGCGGAGGATACGTCGGCATGTACACGGCCCTGCGGCTGCGGCGGAAGCTGCGCCAGGACGAGGCATTGGTCACAGTCGTCGAGCCCAACTCGTACATGACCTATCAGCCTTTCCTCCCGGAAGCGGYGGCCGGCAACCTTGAGCCACGGCACGTGGTGGTGCCGCTACGTAAGGTGCTGAAGGGCTGTCGGGTTGTCAGCGGAAGCGCGCTTCAGGTGTCGCATGGGACACGGACCGCCGTGATCAAACCATCCCTTGGCGAGAAATTTGATCTTAAGTACGACATCTTGGTGATGTGTCCGGGATCGGTGGCGCGAACCCTGCCAATCCCAGGGCTCGCGGAGCAGGGCATCGGCTTCAAGAGCGCGGCCGAGGCCATTTATCTCCGTAATCAGGTCATCAGCCGGTTGGACGCGGCCGCCTCGGTGACCGATCCCGCGGTCCGGCGCCGGGCGCTGACCTTTCTCTTCATCGGCGGAGGGTATGCCGGAATAGAGGCTCTTGCCGAGTTGGAGGACATGGCCCGCGATGCGTGTTCTTTCTATCCTGATCTGGAACCGACGGATATGCGTTGGGTCCTCGTTGAAGCCGCCGGCCGTATTCTTCCCGAGGTTTCACCCGGAATGGGGCTTTATACCCTCCGGCAGCTCGAGCACCGGGGCATCGACGTCAGGTTGAACACGCGGGTGGAGAGCCTGGTCGGTGGGCGGGTTGTGCTGAATAACGGTGAGGAGTTCGACGCGGGCACCATCGTGTGGACGGCCGGGGTGCGGGCGAACCCGATGCTGGCCGACACGGATCTGCCCTTGGACGATCAAGGCCGGGTGCGCGCGACCGTCTTCCTGCAGATCGACGGGGTGGGTGACGCGTGGGCCGCGGGTGACTGCGYGGCCGTGCCCGACCTGACCAGGGGCGAGGATGTCACGACCGGTCCCTCGGCCCAGCACGCCGTCCGCCAGGCTCGCCGGCTGGCCCTCAACATCCTCGCCGAGCTGCGCGGCGAGCCCCTCGAACCATACGAGCACAGCTATGCCGGCAGCGTGGCGTCCCTGGGCCTGCACAAGGGTGTCGCCGAGGTCTACGGGGTCAAGCTGCGCGGCTGGCCCGCCTGGTTCATGCACCGGACGTACCACCTGAGCAGGGTTCCCACCCTCAACCGCAAGACCAGGGTGGTCGCGGACTGGTCGTTGGCACTGTTCTTCCGCCGCGAGATCGTCTCGCTCGGATCCTTCGCCGATCCCCGGGCCGAGTTCCGCCGGGCGGCGATGCCGTCCGCGTTCGCCGCGGCCATCTCCCCAGGCACGCCCGGCACTCCGGTCACGACGACCGGGCGGAACGGGACCACTCGCGCCCCCGCGTCCGCCGTCGCAGCCGACTCGCCCGGCGATGCCGAGGGCGGTGAGGCCGAGGGTGGTGAGGCCGCGTCCCCGGGTGAGGATGTCGTCCGGGCCGCACCGACCGGCAGGATCTCCCGCGGCCGGAGCCGGACGCCCGGTCCGCGCGGCACGTGAACTGAGCGCCCGGCGGCACCATGGCCGGCGTGTGACGGTAGGGACGCCGGGAGCCTGCGGGCCGGTGAATCGTCGCCCGGTTGCGATGGTTCACCGGCCCTCGTGGCTTCACGGCACTTAGGTGGGGGTGTTTTCCCGCGTCTCCGCTCTGGCCGTCAGGACCAAACCCGACGGTGGACCCGCCTTTTAGCGATCTGAGCTGTCCACCGATCGAAGGGGATGGCGAACAGTTGGCATCCTCGTCACGATGAGTCACGCTTTCGGTCGTGCCGCCATCTCCGGACCACTTTTTCCGCATGTGTTATTCCCAGACCCTACGTAGCGTGGTAGAAACATCAGCGATGTAGACGAGCCGGTGTATCCCAACTGGTAGAGGAGGCTGTCCTAAAAACAGCTCGAGTGYCGGTTCGACTCCGACCACCGGCACAATCCTTTCTCGGTCATCCGGGCATCTGACCGATGAACCGCGGCCGAGGAGGGGAAGGCTTCGTCGCTGTGGGATGCTGTGAGGATGCGCGCGTGGACGTGCGCCGCGATGCCTTGTCGCCATCCACCGTGTCCCGGTGCGCCGGGAACTCCCGTATCCCAAGGAACGTTCCAGACGGTGACGTAGGCTGTAGTCACCGAGGGTGATGCCTCCCCGGAGGCGACCGAGAGGAGCCGGCTCCATGGCCGACCTTCGTTCCTCGAACCCCGCGTTCCGTCGCGGTGKGTTCGCGTCTCCTCCCACGCCGACCCCCGAGGAGCTGGCGAGCCACTACCGCCAGCCCACCACCCTCACGATCGACGACGTCGTCGTGCACACGCTGGGGCTGTTCGCGCTGCTGGCGGTCGGTGGCGCGGTCGGCTGGGCCCTCGCGCCGGACTCGCCCGGCATCGCGCTGGGGGCCGGCCTCGTCGCCCTGGCGATCAGCCTGTTCGTCTCGTTTCGCAACCTGATCAGTCCGCCGCTCATCATCGCCTTCGCCCTGATCGAAGGGGTGGCGGTCGGGGCGGTCTCGCGCTACTACGAGAACGCCTTCAACGGCATCATCCCGCAGGCCCTGCTCGGGACCGGTCTGATCTTCGTCGCGATGCTGGTCGCCTACCGTAGTGGTCGGCTACGGGCCACCCCCCGGATGGCCCGTATCGTGTTCGGCGTGCTCCTCGGGGTCGTGCTCCTCGGCCTGACCGACCTCGTGATCAGGGCCACCAGCGGAAGCCACCTGCCGGTGATCAACGATGCGACGCCGCTCGGCATCCTGTTCAGCCTGCTTGTGCTCGGCGTCGCGAGCCTGCAGTTCATCCTCKACTTCGACTACATCGAGCGGGCGATCGCGTCCCATGCGCCGCGTTCCGAGGCGTGGCGGGCGGGATTCGGCCTGCTGATCGGCTTCGTCTGGGTCTACCTGGAGACRCTGCGCCTGCTCTCCAAGCTGCGGCAGTAGCGCGCGGGTCCGTCGTGGGGCCGGGTCCTGCCGATGATCATGTCAGGGYGGGCAGGGTCAGGGCGCGCGTGGTCAGGGCGCGCGCATAGCGGGTGTCCTCAAGCCTGGTCCTCAGCCCGAGACGTCCGGCCCCGCCGACCGCGCAGTGATCTGGATGATGCATCGCTGATCGCGGATCATCGCCGCCCGGTAGTCGTCCCAGTCGGGATGCTCACCCGCGATGTCTCGGTAATAGGAGATCAGGAGGTCCATCGCCGCCGGTAGCCGGACGATCTCGGCGGTTCCGTTGATCTGCACCMAGGGCCCGAAGAACTCATCGGGGAACACACAGATCCGTACGGTCGGATCCCGCTCGATGTGGCGGACCTTGTAGGCGGTGAGCCGGCTGCTGATCTGCAGACGGCCGTCGGTGTCCACCCCGACGGTGACCGGTGACATCTGGGGCGTGCCATCCCGGCGGGTGGTGCTGAGCACCGCCCGGTGGTGATCGCGTACGAACTCAGTGGCTGCGTCGAGGTTCATGCAGTCATTGTGATGTGTCCGGTGGCCGACCGGGCGCGTCAACGATGCGGACCATATCCGCCCCATGGCGCCGGGTACCCGGCGCCATGGGGCGGGGGACAGCTGCGGGAAGCCGGGCCGTACCTCGACGCCCCACCGAGCGGCCGGGCCTGCGCGGCCGGGCCGCCGAGTGTCTACGCGCGGATCGCCCGCCGCCGCAGATCGGCCTCATGGACCAGGGCCGCCGCATAGCAGTGCGGCAGGTCGTGCTCGGCCCGCAGCCAGTTGACGCGCTCTGCGAAGCGGAGCAGGCCGGGTCCGTCGTCGAGYCGATCGAGCCAGTGGTTCACGTCGTGGCCGGTTGCCTTCGGTATCCGCTCGATGAGGATCTGGTGGGTCTGGGCGGAGCGGTTCAGCGACATGCGCGCCTCCTGAGGTGAAACCCGACGTCAACGGACCATGTCTGGAGGGTGCCCTATACCACAGTAGAGAGCAAGACCCGTTCCCGTCATCGTCAGGTAACCTGCTCGGATGTCCGACGAGGTCCGTGATCTCACCCGTGAGGTCGGCCTGCTGATTCACCGCCTTCAGTGTTGGTCCGGGTCATCATGGGATGTTCCGGTGGAATCCGGTGGTACCAGGGCGGAGCGGGCCGTTCGGCTGCTCGACGAACTGGCGTCGCTCGGCGAGCGGGCCGGCACGGGAGCGCCGGCCGGCGCTCGTCCGCCGCGGCTGGCGCCGCATGCCCTGACCGACCAGCTCGCGGTCCTCGCCGACGAGCTCGTCGCCGCGATCTCGGTGTCCGGTGCGGCGGCGCCGTCCGGTCGCGACGTCCTGGCCGCCGCCCGGGCCGCCGTCCTGGAGGCCCGCCGGGATCTGGACGGCGCGGGCTTCGGGTTCCGCCCCCGTTGAGCGTTCGGTCGGTCTGATCGTCCAGTTCGGTCGGTCGGTCCGATCGTCGTTCACCGCAGGTTCCACGTGCTGCGCACGGTTTCCAGAACGTGTCCCGCGGCGATCCGCGCGCCGTCGAGACTCAGGTGCACGCCGTCACGGGCTCGGGCCAGGACGGTGTTACCGTCCGTGCCGGTGAGGTAGTCGCTGTATGCGCCGTTCTTCGACAACCACGGGGTGAGATCGAGATATCGGGCTCCGACCACCCTGGTCGTGGCGTCGAGGGTCGCCTCGTTCAGCCGGCGGAAGTAGCCGTTAAGCTGGTCCGACCGGGCCGGCGGGAGGCTGAGCCACAGCACTCGGCGGGCTCCGTCGCCGCTCCAGATCCGCATCACGACGATGGCACGCCRTTGGTACTCGGCGGTCCACGCGTCCGATCCGGCCGGCAGGACGGTTCCGTCCGCAAGCGTGATGCCCTGGCCGTCGTTCCCGCCCATTGCGACGATCACCAGCTCTGGGTTGCGCTGCGTGATCTGCGCCCGGGCATGGGTGGCCCAGTCGAAGAAGTCGGGCCGCACCAGGCCCGTGCCGAACCGCGTCTCGGTCTGTGCCCGGATCGTGGCGGGCGCACTGTTCATGATGCTCGGACCGAGTGATTCCGTCAGCGAGTCCCCGGTGACCAGGACGCGCAGCGGATCGGCCGCGGTCGGGTGGCGCGGTGGCAGCGGGGAGCGGTGGGARCCGGCGGCGCCCGGCCCGAGGGCGCCGGGGCGATCGGGCTCGGCTTCAGCTCGGCTGGCCGCCGATGCCAGCTCGGAGAAGGTGCCGCCGGACTTGGCGTCGTGACCAAACGCGCGCGACAACCACCGGTCCGGTTCGTCGAGATGGACGGTCCGGGTGATCCGTTCGGTCGGCCGGGCCACGCCCAGCACGAGCGTGCGGGTGAGTCCTGGGCGCATGCCCTCGCCCGCGTGCACCATCGCCGAGGCGCGGAGCACCGCCAGCAGACCCAGGGTGACGGCTACCAGCAGGAAGGCCTGCCGAACCCGGACGACGCCGGTGGTCGCCGCGGGTGCGGTCGCCGGGGGTCCCGGTGGCGCCGAATCTTCACGCTCAGTCATCGCCCCTCGGCTTCGTTGACGCAGGTCACAGATGTCCCGGAATGTGATCGGGCGTTGCTATTAGATTACTCTAAGTTAAAGTCCCTCTCGCCGTTGCTCGTATCGTCCGGCCTGAGTGTTACCCCGGCCGGGGTAACACTCAGGCTCCGGGACCGGGGTTGGGCTGGGGAGAGCAGGCGAGCGTGACTCAGAAGCGGAAGTAGATGAACGGCGCGACGTCCTGTGGGCCGACGATCGCATAAATGATCATGATGCTCGGGGTGAGCAGCGCGATCTGGGCGCCAAGGCGCAGTCGGGTGAAGGCGGCCTGCGCGTGGATCCACCAGACGCGCGGGACGGCTGCGGTGGCCAGTCCCACCCCKATGGCGGCGAGGACCGTCGGAGTGACCAGCGGCGCCGGTCCGCTCGCGGTGAACAGYCGGACGACGAGCTCGCGTGCCGTTGCCAGGTCGGGCGCTCGGAACAGGACCCAGGTGGCACACACGAAGTGGAAGACGGCCAGCCGGCCGGCCCAGGCGCGGACCGGGTTGGGGACCGCTTCGGGAAGCGCGGCCTGTGCGGCGATGATCGTCCGGCGGCTCGCCGTGGTTGGCGTCCCCGCGGAACTGCCGGCGATGCCGAAGCCGGCAGCGGGACCGGGACCAATAACGGCGCCGGATCCGCCAGCGGAAAGGAGCGGTGCGGGGCTCTCCGATCCCGGCCGGGGTAGCGGCATCGCGGAGAGCCCCGCCGATTCGGCCTGTCCCGGGATCTGTTCCTGTCCCGTGGCTCGGGCCCGTCCCGGGATCTGCTCCTGTCCCGTGGCTCGGGCCCGTTCCGTCGCCCGGATCCGGTCCGCCCGTCGGGCCCGGATCCGGCGTTCGGTCACCAGCCCACCGCCGTGCAGCGCTCCCCACAGGACGAACGTCCAGGCGGCGCCGTGCCAGAGACCACCCAGAGTCATGGTGATCATGATGTTGAGGTAGGTGCGCCGCTGCCCCTTCCGGTTCCCTCCGAGCGGTAGGTAGACGTAGTCCCGTAGCCATCGGGACAGGGTCATGTGCCAGCGGCGCCAGAAGTCCTGCAGGGTGACGGCCGCGTAGGGACGGTCGAAGTTGTCCGGGAAGCGGAAGCCGAGCAGGAGGGCGATCCCGATCGCGATGTCGGAGTACGCCGAGAAGTCACAGTAGATCTGCACGGCGTAGCCGTAGCCGGCCGTGGCGATCTCCAGCGACGAGTGCTGGCCGGGTGCGTCGAAGACGGGGTCGACGAGGCGTGAGGCGATCAGATCGGCGAGCACCACCTTCTTGACCAGGCCGCCCACGATCAGGAACACGGCCCGGGTGGCCTGGACCTGGTTCGGGTCCCGTGGCGTGGCGAGCTGGGGGATGAACTCGCGCGCACGCACGATGGGACCGGCGACCAGATGCGGGAAGAACGCCTCGTACACGGCGAAGTCCAGCAGCGACGCGGGTGTGCTGGTGCCGCGATGGACGTCGATGACGTAGGACAGCGCCTGGAAGGTGAAGAACGAGATCCCGATCGGCAGCGCCACCTGGAGCAGGGGCAGCGCCGTGGGGAGACCGATCTCGGCCAGCGCGCGGTCCACCGACAGGGCGAAGAAGCTGTAGTACTTGAACCAGCCGAGCAGGCCGAGGTCGCAGACGATCGCGGCGATGAGGACGCGGYGGTCGCGCCAGCRGTGGATCGCGACGGCGGCACCCTGGTTGATCAAGGTGGAGGCCACGATCAGCAGCACGAAGCGTGCGTCCGCGAAGCCGTAGAAGAAATACGACGCCCCGAGGATGAACGGCTTCCACAGCCTCGGCCGGGGCATCAGCAGCCAGGAGATCGCCAGCACCACGACAAGGAACGCCGCAAACTCGATCGTCGGAAAGATCATGTGTGCCCGTCCGGTGGGGTCGCCCAGCAGGATAATCGCTTTAGGAAGTCGAGCGACTACCTAAAGTAGTTGATGGGTGGGGTGTTCGCCGCTCGACGGCCGCGCTGCCGGCATCCGCCTGGCCCTTTCGGGTAGCCTCCGGCCGATTGCCGGTGGAACTCGTGCGCCGGCGCCATGGGATGGCTACCTTCCGACCATGGGCATCGTCTCAGTCAACGGCATCGACCTCGCCTACGAGATCCACGGCGACGAGGACGGGTTGCCGCTGCTCCTGATCGGCGGCCTCGGGCAGCAGCTCGTCGGCTGGCACCCGGACCTGCTGGCCGCGCTCGGTCGTCGCGGTTATCGAACGATCATCTTCGACAACCGGGACGTGGGACTGTCCACTCATCTCGACCAGCTCGGTCGGCCCGACCTGGCGGCGATCCTGAGCGGTCGCTTCGACCTCGCTCCCTACCGGCTCGAGGACCTGGCCGCGGACGCGGTCGGCCTGCTGACCGCCCTCGGGATCGAGTCGGCRCACCTGATGGGCAGCTCGATGGGTGGCATGATCGCCCAGATCGTGGCCCTCGGGAACCCCGAGCGGGTGCGCAGCCTCACCTCGATGATGTCCCATCCGGGTGACCACCGGGTGCAGCCGACCGCCGAGGCGATCGCGCTGTTCCTGCGGCCGGCGCCGGCCGACCTGGAGGAGTTCGTCCTCGCCGGGCACGAGGCGCAGGAGGTCCTGGGCTCGCCGTTGTTCGCGCCGGACGTGGCGTGGCTGCGGCGGCGGGCCGAGATCCAATGGGGCCGTCGCCCGAACCCGGTCGGGGTCATGCGCCAGATCGCCGCCGTGCTCGCGGCGCCCGACCGCACCCCCGGGCTCGCGCGGCTCCCGGTCCCCACCCTCGTCGTCCACGGTGACGCGGACCCGCTCGTCCCGGTCCTCGGTGGTCGGTTGACGGCCGCGGCGATCCCGCTCGCGGAGCTGCTGGAGATCGACGGGATGGGGCATGAGCTCCCCCGCCAGGTCTGGGGTCGCATCCTGGACAAGCTTGACGATGTCGTGCATCGCGGGGAAGTCGATCGTCGCGGGACGCTCGCGCAGGCGAGCTGAGCGACGACCCGCCTGCCCGGATCGTCGCGGTGGCCCGGCCGCGTCAGGTCCCGGGCTTGATGACCATGAAAGCGATGATCAGTATCCAGCAGGCGGTGCTCACGGCGACACCCCCCATGATTGGAAGGGTACGCCGACGCGTGTCACCGCCCGCGTCGATCTCCTTGACGGCGTGGGCGAGCCCGGGCGCGATCATGCCCAGCGAGATCCCGGTGGCCACCACCCACAGCACGAGGGCACCCGACAGCCAGGGGTCGCCCAGCGACCGCACGCTGCCGAATGATCCCTGATGCACCAGCCCGAGGCCCGTCACGACGATGAGCAGTGAGGCGAGCGCGAGAGCCCGGATCATCCGCACGCACAGGCGCAGGATCGGCAGGGCACCGGCCCCCAACCGCAGCAGGCGCGGGGTGACCACGGTGATCAGCGTCAGCGGACCGATGACGAAGACCCCGAGAACGACGTGCACGGTCAGGAGGAGCCCGAAGCTGCCCGAATGCGGCATGCGCAGAAGGTATCGATCGTCGTCCGTCGGCCGTATCCCGGGGGACGGCGATCCGCTAGAGCCGGTAGGACTGGTAGTAGAGCGACTTCACCACGTCGCCGAAGTGAGTTCCGTACAGCTTGTCGTTGACTCCGGCATAGGCGTAGCTGACCACCCCGTCGACCCAGCCGTGCCCGGAACCGAGCCGGCCGAGGCCGGTGAGTAGTGGCCCGCCGCTGGCGCCGGCCGTCATGCGGCAGGCGACGCCGATCGACGGGCTGCCGTAGGGGTCGCCGAAGCCGGGGCCGGCGCAGTAGACGAGTTGGCTGCCGTCGTAGGGGGGCAGCCGCGGGTAGCCGAAGGTGTACTGCGGATACGTCCCCGGAAGATCGAAGGCTATGCCCTGGGATCCGACCGTGTCCTCGAGATGACGGCCGCGGGACGGGGACGGGTTGAACAGGGCGAAGCCGGTGTCGACGTCGAAGTCGTCCTGGCGGGCCCACCCGGACGTCACGGTAAGCCGGCGGGCGGTCCAGATGCCGTAGGGCATCGCGCCGTTGTCGAACCCGGGGATGAAGATGACGTTCCGCGCGAACTGTTCCCCGCTACCGCCGTGCACGCAGTGCCCCGCGGTGACCACGAGGTCACGGCTGGGGCTGGACACGACGCTCGCGGAGYAGGCGTAGTCACTGCCGCCGATGGTGGCGAACAACCGGCCGGTGGTCGTGGTCACCAGCCCGCCCCGGGTGTAGGGCGTTCCGGCGCTCGGGGGCGGGGGAGCGTCGCTCGCGGCCGTTTCGGAGTCGCCGGCGGCAGGCGGGGCCGGCCCGGGACTGAGGGGGGCGGCATCGGCATGGTCGTTCGTGCGGGCCCCGAAGGCTCGGGCCCGCCGCTGCGCGCTCCAGTACCGTTCGACCTCGCGCTGCTCGGCGAGGGTCACCGCCCCCGGCGCCGAGAGGAGCTGTCCCGCGGTGGATCCCGGGTACGTGGCGGCGATCGGCGCGCCCCCTCGCCCGGTGTCCGACGCCGCCTGGGCGGGGCTGGCCGGAAGGGCCGCGGGTGCCAGCGCGACGCCCGCCGTCAGCAGGATCGCGACGGTGAGCCTCGATCGCGCCGGCGGGYGTGGGCGGGCCCGGGTGGCGCCGGGTACATCCGCCGGCGGGAGTGGGCGGAGGCGTGCCGCGTCCGCCCGTCGCTCGGACTCCTGGTCTGCACTCCGTGACGTCACGACAGCGCAGAGTAGCAGTACTGTCGCCTTCTGTGGCGGCTCGCGGGCGTTGTGGGACGGGTGGGTCGGCGGGCCGCGCCTCCCGCCCTTGTCGACCCCTCTCCATGGGCCGGTTGGRGAGGGCTGTAGGGGTAAGACGGCTAGGTGCTAGATAGTCCGGAAGAGACGGTACCTATAAACCCGTATCATTCAACCCGTATCATTCAAGCCATATCATCGAGACCATGGCTGGAATCGCGCTGACGCCGGTGTCGTATCTGGTCCTGGGGGAGGTGGCGCGGCGTGGCAGCGCCACTCCGTACGAGCTCAAGGTCGCGGTTGCCGGCTCGATCGGTAACTTCTGGTCGTTTCCGCACGCCCAGCTCTACAAGGAGCCGCCCCGCCTTGCCGCGGCCGGACTCCTCTCGGAGGAACGGGAGGAGTCCGGCCGCAGGCGGCGGATCTTTCGCCTGACCGACGCCGGCCGGAGCAGGTTGGCCGCGTGGCTCACCGTCCCGGAGGCCGGGCGCACCGAGCTGCGCGATCCCGGCCTGCTCAAGCTGGCATTCGCCGATCTGGGCCGGCCGGGTGATGTCAGCCGGCTCGCGCGGGCCCAGGCGGCGGCGCATCGCGCTCACCTGGAGGTGTACCGCTCCCTGATCGCGCTGCCCGCGGGCGCCCTGGCCTGGTCGCTGCGCCGGACCCTCGATCTCGGGCTCGGCTACGAGGAGCTCGCGGTCGAGTTCTGGGAACGCCTCGCCGCCGAGCCGGGCGGGGTGGCGCGGCGGTCAGCGGGCGGTGCGGTGCCTGCCCCGGGCCCGCAGGTAGTCCCGGATGACGTAGTTGCCGAGGGCGGCGGGATCGGGTGAGAGAACCCGCCCGCCGTTGCGTCTGGCTATCTCCTCGACGAACTGCACCAGCCGTGGCTCGTCGTCGAGCATGAACACGTTGACGGTCACRCCGCGCCGGGTGAGCCGGTCGACCTCGGCCAGGGTCAGCTCCAGGGTCTCGGGCATCGGCGGCCAGGAGAACGAGGGAGTACCGTCGCGCAGCAGGTGCGCGGTGGGCTCACCGTCGGTGACCACCATGATGACCGGCTCCGACTGCGGGTAGCGGCTCAGCAACCGGCCAGCGATGAGCAGGGCGTGCTGCAGGTTCGTGCCCTGCACCATCTCGGAGTCGAGCCCGGCGAGCTCGACCGGCCGCAGCTCCCGGGCGTAGTCCGAGAAGCCGACAATGTGGATCTTGTCTTGCGGGAACGACGTGCTGACGAGCGTGTGCAGCGCGAGTGCCGTCGACTTCGCGATGCCCCAGGTGCCCCGCAGCGCCATCGAGTAGGACAGGTCGACGAGCAGGCACACCGCCGCCGTGGCGCGGCGCTCCGTCTCGGCGACCTCGAAGTCGGCCACCGCCAGGCGGATCGGGTGGCCCCGGCCGGGCGGACCGCCGCGCAGCACCGCGTTGCGGACCGTGCGGACGACGTCGATCGGCTGGGTGTCGCCGAACTGCCAGGCCCGGGAGGTGCCCAGCAGATCCCCGGCGGAACCCGCGTCGGTCACGCTGTGATCCCCGCGGCCCCGGGCGGAGACCTGCCGGAAGATCCGGGCCAGTGCGGCCTGCCCGATCCGGCGCACCGCCCGCGGGGTGAGCTCGAGGCTCCCGGCCCGGCGGGTGAGGAATCCCTGCCGCTCCAGCTCCCGTTCGATCTCCTGCAGCCCTCGCAGATCGTCGACGGCGGACCGGCCCAGCGCCCGGGCCACCGCCTCGGGGTCAACGTCTTCCAGGGAGGCCCCGGCGTAGTCCTGCCCCAGCGCGGCGGCCAGTTCGTCCAGCTCCGCGAGCTCCTCCAGCGCGGTGGTGGCGTCGCCGAGACCGAGCGGTTCCTCGCCGCTCAGGCCGTCGCCCAACCGGCCGGCCCGCCCCCGCAGCCGTCCACCCCAGTTGAGGTCAGGTCGGGACGCGCGCAGCGCCTGCGCCAGTCGTGACATCTCCGCGGCGAGCCCCAGGTCCTCCATCGCCGTGGACATCAGATCGGCGAGTTCGGAGCGCTGCTGCGGGGTGAGCCCGGCCAGCAACCGCGCGGCGGCGGCGGCCCGGCGGGCCAGCGCGTCAACCAGTTCCTCCAGCGAGCCGGGGTTCTCCGGAAAGAAGTCGCCGAACTCCCGCATGAACCGGGCGAACGCCTCGTCGGTGTCCTCACCGCGGGCGTCCGCCTCCAGCAGGGCGTTGAGCGCGCCGACCATCTCCCGGATCCGGGCGAAGTCCTCGGGCGTGGCCCCCTCCAGGGCCTGCTTCATCCCCTTGAACTGGGAATCGAGGACCTCGCGACGCAGCAGCTCGGAGATCTTCTCGTACGTCTCGCGGGCCGGCGGGGACCGCCAGTCATACTCGGCGAGCGAGCGCACCGCACGGGCGGGGTCCGCGGGCAGCGCGTCCAGCTCGGCTTCGCGCAGCCGGGCGTCGTCGGAGGGGTCGGGGAACAGCGCCGCCCGTTCCTGGCCCACGGCGGTGTCGAGCAGCCGGCGGACCTCTTGGAGTGTCCCGTCCATCCGGCCGTGGGATCGGGCCTCCCGCCGGTGCCGCTCGACGGCCCGGCGCATGTCGTCCAGACCACGCCGGCCCGGCATGCCCCGGCGCAGCAGCGACTCCAGAGCCTCCCGCGGGGTGCGTCCCTCCAGAATCTGGCGGGACATCTCATCCAGGGCGTCGGACGCGGTGAAGGGAGAGGCGAGTGGGTCGGGTCCGCCGTCCCACGGGCCATACCGGAATGTTCCGGAATTCACTGTTCCTCCTGGAAGCTTCCGTGCCGAGGCCAGGTGCCGCCGGGTCAGGTGCCGTAGACGGTCCGTCCGGGAAGCTCTTCCTTGGCCAGCCGGCGGTTGAGGTGCAGTCCCTCCATCGCCAGCTCCAGCGCGGCCGCCGCGAGCCCCGGCGACTCCGCCCCGTCCACGCCGAGCCTGGTCAGGATCGCCGCGAGCCCGGGCACCGGCCCGACCCKGCGCAGCAGCTCGGCCGCCGCTACCAGGTCGCCGGTCTCGACCGGGCCATCCGCGTCGAAGCGGGMCTGCAGGCCGGTGAGGTCCGCGCCGGCCAGCCTTGCCCGGAATGTCTCGGCCACCGCGCGGCGCAACAGCAGCGCGAGGACCTCGTCCTCCCGGCCCTCCTCCAGCTGGTCGAACTCGACCTTGCCGCGTACCGCCGGGACGATCGCGGCGAGGTCGACCACCCGTGCGGTGGGCGTCTCCTCGCCGGTCAGCGCCGCGCGGCGGACCGCCGAAGCCGCCACCGTCTCGGCCGCGGCCACCGACAGCCGGGCCGACACCCCCGAGCGCTGGTCGACCTGGGGGGCGTCGCGCACCAGCCGGGTGAACCGGGCCACGATCTCCACCAGGTGATCGGGTATCTCCGGTGCGCCGAGCGGGGACCCCGCCCAGGACATCACCGCCTCCTGGCGGATCAGCGCCAGTTCGTCGGTGAGGTGCAGCGGGTAGTGGGTGCGGACCTCGGCGCCGAACCGGTCCTTGAGCGGCGTGATGATCCGCCCCCGGTTGGTGTAGTCCTCGGGGTTGGCCGAGGCGACCAGCAGCAGGTCCAGCGGCAACCGGAGCAGGTAGCCGCGGACCTGGATGTCCCGCTCCTCCAGCACGTTGAGCAGCGCGACCTGGATCCGTTCGGCGAGGTCGGGCAGCTCGTTGACGCTGAAGATCCCGCGGTTGGTGCGTGGCACCAGCCCGTAGTGGACCGTCTCGGGATCGCCGAGCGTGCGGCCCTCGGCGACCTTCACCGGGTCGACGTCGCCGATGAGGTCGCCGACGCTCGTGTCCGGGGTCGCGAGCTTCTCGCTGAACCGCTCGCCGCGGTGCCGCCAGACCACCGGCAGCGCGTCACCGAGATCGGCCGCCAGCGCCCGGCATCGGCCGCAGACCGGCGCGTAGGGGTGGTCGTTGATCTCACAGCCGGCGACGGCCGGCGACCACTCGTCGAGCAGACTCACCAGAGTGCGGATGAGCCGGGTCTTGCCCTGCCCGCGCTCGCCGAGGAAGACGATGTCGTGACCGGCCAGGATGGCCCGCTCGACCTGGGGAAGGACGGTCTCGTCGAAACCGACGATGCCCGGGAACCGGGGGCCGTCGCCCTGCATCAGGGCGACGAGGTTGTCGCGCAGCTCCGTCCGCACCGGGCGGTGCGCGTGCCCGCTGCGGCGCAGCCCACCCAGGGTGGTGAACTGCGGGGCGGCGGCCGTCGGCGGGTGGACCGCAGATGCCACGGTCGGGGGCACGGTCGGTGGTATGGAATGACTGGGCTGTGCCGGCAGATCCTCCACCCGTTGACGGTACGCCGACGCCGCCACCCGTGCAGCCGGGCCGGCGCTCGTCCGCTGCTGGCGTAGTCAGCCCGAGTAGGGCGACACCGAGACGATCTCGACCTTGGCCGAACGGCCGTTGGGCAGCGTGTAGGAGACGGTCTCGCCCGCCTTGTGCCCGCTCACCGCGCCGCCTAGCGGGGACGCCGGGGAGAAGACCTCGATGGGCGTGCTGTGGTCCTCACGCGAGCCGATGAGGAACTTCTCCGTCTCCCGTTCGCCGGAGAAGCGCACCTCGACGACGGTGCCGGGGCCGGCCTCGCCGGTCGCCGCGGGTGCCTCGCCGACCTGGGCGTCGCGCAGCAGGTCCGTGAGCTGGCGAATCCGGGCCTCCTGCYTGCCCTGCTCCTCCTTGGCCKCGTGGTAGCCGCCGTTTTCCTTGAGGTCGCCCTCCTCGCGGGCAGCCTCAATTTTGGTCGCGATCTCCGTACGCCACGGGCCGGTCAGGTAGTCGAGCTCGGAGCGGAGCCGGTCGTATGCCTCCTGGGTGAGCCAAGTCTGCTGCGTCACGCGGGTCACGCTCCTCGGTGAACATCAAAAGGGTCATCATACCAAAATGAATCAAGGAATCCGATGTCGGGCTTGGTGGCTCTGGCGGCGTCTGGACCGCCCGGAAGCTCCGRACCGGCGGGTCAGCCCTTACGGGTGATCCGACAGCCCTTGCCTTCGACCTCGACCACGCATGCTTCACGCAGGGGTGGGAGGACGACGGAACCGGCCGTCGTCCATCGGCCCTCCGGACCGGGCCGACGACGATGTCGGTGCGCCGGTCGACGGCAGGCCTGCCGTCGAAGCATGCGCGGACGGTGCATTGTGCCACGGCGTTGGGTGACTTTTCCAGACCGAACGCGGGGCGGGCCCCGGCGGTTCCTCGGACGAGGTCGGATCACCCAGACCGGTGAGCCCGGAACAACGTCGAGGCATCAGGAACGTCGAGGCATCAGCAACGTCGAGGCATCAGGAACAATGGGCCGCATGCCCGCGGTCCRCGATCGGCATGGCCTGCGCCTGATGGCCATCCACGCCCACCCCGATGACGAGTCCAGCAAAGGCGCCGCCACCATGGCACGTTACGCCAGCGAGGGCGCCGACGTCCTCGTGGTCACGTGTACCGGGGGAGAGGAGGGCAGCATCCTCAACCCCGCGATGGACCAGCCGGGTGTCGCCGCCCGGATGGCGGAGATCCGCAGGCAGGAGATGGAGGCCGCCCGGCTCATCCTCGGGGTCCGCCAGGAGTGGCTCGGCTTCGTCGACTCCGGACTGCCTGAGGGCGATCCGCCGCCGCCTGTTCCGGACGGGCGGTTCGCCACCATCGCGCTCGGCGAGGCGGCCCGTCCGCTGGTCCGGTTGATCCGTCAGTTCCGGCCGCAGGTCATCACGACCTACGACGAGTCGGGCGGGTATCCGCATCCCGACCACATCATGACCCATCGGGTCAGTGTGGAGGCGTTCGAGGCGGCCGGTGATCCCGACCGTTATCCCGAGGTCGGTGTCGACGCCGGCCTCGAACCCTGGCAGCCGCTCAAGCTTTACTACCACCTCACCTTCCACAAGGAGCGCGTCCTCGCTCTCCACGAGGAGATGATGGCCCGCGGTCTGGAGTCCCCCTATGCCGAGCGGCTGGCCGAGTGGGTCGACCGCGCCGAGGACACCGGTCGGCTCACCACCCAGGTGGAGTGCGCGGACTGGTTCGAGACCCGCGACCGGGCACTGATCGCCCACGCCACCCAGGTCGACMCCACCGGATGGTGGTTCCGGATACCCCTGGAGGTGCAGCGGGAYGCCTGGCCGACAGAGGACTACCAGCTGGCYCGTTCTCTTATCGAGGTCGGCWTGCTGCCCGAAGACGATCTGTTCAACGGCGTGTGACTCTCCGGTAACCTGACCTTTCAGGTGGCATGTGACTTTTCGGATGGCATGTGACTTTTCGAACAGTATGTGATCTAGTCAACGGTGCGTGACCGCGGAGGCGGAGGACTCGTACGGCAGGGCGTAGGGTCGGAATCGGCGCCCGTCGTGGAGTGTCCCCGTGGCGGGCGGTGACAGCAGGTGTGGCGGACACCAGAGGACACCAGGTGTGAGGACGTGCCCGTGAACGAGGTCTTCGCCGCTTCCGTGCTGGTCGAGAGGAAGATCGACGCCGGAGCCGTCGGGCTCCTCGTCGTCCTGGCACTGATCGCGGCCTCCAGTGTGATCTTCTTCTTCCTCTCGAAGAGCCTGCGCCGGATGCGGTCGAACGTCGCCAGCGGCGAGTTCGCCGGCGTCGACCCTGATCCGAACGCGATGCGCCGGCTGGACGGTGGAGACGGGCCGGTTATCGACGGGGAGGTCGTCGAGGAGACCGCCGGCACCGCCGGCGCCGGTAGCACGGCGGGCCTGGCGGGTGGCGGCGAGCAGCTGGACCTGCCGACCCAGCCTGGACCCCCCGCGGGCTCCGCGGGGAGCGATCGGTAGGCGGCTGCCGCAGACCCCGGCTAGGCGGGGGAGATGGCGATATTCACGATCCGACCGGGCACGACGATGATCTTCTTGATCGTCCGACCATCGGTCTGCCGGGCGAACTCGGGATGTGCGGCGAGCAGATCGCGAACCGTCTGCTCCGCTGAACCGTCCGGAACCTCGATGGTGAACCGGACCTTCCCGTTCACCTGGACCGGGATCGTCCTGACCGACTCGGCGGCCAGCGCCGGATCCCCGATCGGGAAGGCGACCGTGCTGACCGACTCCTCGTGACCGAGGCGGGACCACAGTTCCTCGGCGATGTGCGGGGCCAGCGGGGCCGCCATCAGGGTGAGCGGCTCGGCGAGCGCGCGGGGGGTGGGGGATTTCCCGTAGCTCTTGCTGACGAAGTTGGTTAGTTCGATGAGCCGGGCGACCGCGGTGTTGAACCGCAGCCCCGCGTATTCGGCGGTGACCGTGAGGATCGTCCGGTGCAGGACGCGAAGAGCCTCGCCGTCCAACGGCTCGTCAACGACGGCGGCCGCCCCGGTGGTTTCGTCGACGACGGTGCGCCACAGCCGCTGGAGGAACCGGTGCGAACCGACGATGTCGTCGGTGTGCCATGGCCGGTCAGCGTCGAGCGGGCCCATCGCCATCTCGTAGACGCGCAGCGTGTCGGCGCCGAACCTGTCGTACATCTCGTCCGGGCTGACGCTGTTCTTCAGGCTCTTGCCCATCTTGCCCGAGCGCCGGTTGACCGGGGCGCCCTGGAAGAGGAACCGGCCGTCGGGGGTCGCCGTCACCTCGGCCGCCGGGACGTACATGCCCCGGGCGTCGGTGAAGGCATCCGCCTGGATGTATYCCTGGTTGAACAGCCGCTTGAACGGCTCCTTGGTGGAGACGTGGCCCAGGTCGTAGAGCACCTTGTGCCAGAACCGGGCGTAGAGCAGGTGCAGCACGGCGTGCTCGACACCGCCGACGTACAGATCGACGCCGCCGTCGCCGGGAACCGCGCCCGGCCTGGCCATCCAGTAGCGCTCGACGGTCKGGTCGACGAAGCGCTCGGTGTTGGTCGGGTCCAGGTAGCGCAGGTAGTACCAACACGAACCGGCCCACTGCGGCATGGTGTTCGTCTCGCGCCGGTACTGCTTCGGCCCGTCGCCGAGATCCAGGGTGACCGTCACCCAGTCGGCCACCCGGGCCAGGGGGGGCACCGGGTCGCTCGCGTCGTCCTCGGCCATCGCCGTGGGCCGGAAGTCGGTCATCTCCGGCAGTTCGATCGGCAGCAGCTCGTCGGGAACCGCGTGGGGCAGCCCGTCGACGTCGAAGACGATCGGGAACGGCTCGCCCCAGTACCGCTGGCGGGAGAACAGCCAGTCCCGCAGCCGGTACGACCGCGCCGACCTGCCGGCGCCGATCTCCTCCAGCCAGTGAACCGTGGCCTTGATCGCCTCGCTTTTCGACAGGCCGACCAGCACCGGGGCGCTGGCCGGACCGGGCCGATACTCGCCCGCACCGCTGAACGCCTCGGGCCACTGCGCTGATGGAGTCGCGGGCACTACCCCGTGCGCGGCGTACCAGTCCGCGTCCGGCTCCAGCACGGCGGGGATCGGCAGGTCGAACGCGCGGGCGAAGGAGAAGTCCCGGCTGTCGTGCGCCGGTACCGCCATGATTGCCCCGGTGCCGTAGCCCAGCAGCACATAGTCGGCCAGGAAGACCGGGATGACCCCGCCACCGACCGGGTTGCGCACGTACGAGCCGGTGAACACGCCGGTGCGGTCGATGACCTCCTCGCCGCGCTGCCGGTCGCTGCGGTGGGCCGCGAACTCCCGGTAGGCGTCGACGGCGGCTCGCGGGGTCCACGCCGGATCGGCGCCCGCCTCCGGCCCGGCGGTGTCCGCCGGTTCCGTGCCGCCGCCCGGCCGTCCCGCCGGGAAGCGCCAGCTCACCGGGGTGTCCGCCGGCCAGGTGTCGGCGATCAGGGCGTCGGCCAGGGGATGTTCGGGCGCGAGTACCAGGAAGGTGGCCCCCGCCAGGGTGTCCGGGCGGGTGGTATAGACCTCGATACGCCGGGCGGTCGATGAGCCAGACGGATCGGACGCACCTGCCTCCTCGCCGGGGGCGACGACGGTGAACTCGACGCTGGCGCCCTCGCTCGGACTGATCCAGTTGCGCTGCATCTGCTTGATCGAGTCCGGCCAGTCGACCAGGTCGAGGTCGGAGATCAGCCGCTCGGCATAGGCGGTGATCCGCAGGATCCACTGCTTCAGCGGCCGGCGAAACACTGGGTAGTTCCCGATGTCGCTGCGGCCGTCGGCGGTGACCTCCTCGTTCGCCAGCACGGTGCCCAGCCCCGGGCACCAGTTGACCAGCTGTTCGGAGATGTAGGCCAGGCGGTGCGCGTTGACGACCTTCCGGCGGGACACCTCGTCGAGTTCGGTCCACGCCAGCCCGGCCGGGTTCGCCGCCCGGACCGCGTCAACCGACACGGCCGTGTTCCCCCCGGCGGGGCCGGCTACCGGCGCCCGGGTGCCCGCGGCGAACTCCTCGATCAGCTCGGCGATCGGCCGGGCCCGGCCGGCCTGCGGGTCGTACCAGCTGTTGAAGATCTGCTGGAAGATCCACTGCGTCCAGCGGTAGTAGCCCACGTCGGTCGTCGCGATCTCGCGGCGGGTGTCGTGGCCCAGCCCCAGCCGGGAGAGTTGGCGGCGCATGTTGGCGATGTTGGCGTTGGTGGTGTCGCGGGGATGCTGGCCCGTGTTGATGGCGTACTGCTCGGCGGGCAGGCCGAAGGAGTCGTATCCGAACGGATGCAGCACGTGCCGGCCGGACATCCGCAGATAGCGGGCGAACACGTCGGTGCCGATGTACCCCAGCGGGTGCCCGACGTGCAGCCCCGAGCCGCTCGGATAGGGGAACATGTCCATGATGTAGAACGGCTCCCGGCCGGCGACCTTCTCGAAGCCCGTCGAGAGCGGCCCGACCGGGTTCGGCGAGTTGAACGTGCCCTCGTCGGCCCACCGGCGCTGCCAGCGCCGCTCGATGTCGGCGGCGAGCCGGGCGTCGTACCGGAAGCTCGGCTCGACGCTCCCGGTCCCGGCGGGGGCGCCGCCCGCGGTGCCCGCGGCTGCCGGGATGATCCCGCCAGACGCACCGGTCGGTGCCACCGTGGTGTCCGCGGCGCCGGTCCGGGCGCCGGGCTCGGCCGTCTCACTCATCGCTCGTGCCATCCAAACTCGTTGGTACGTCGACCCTCTCACCGCTCTCGCGGCGGGAACGGCGGCCTGACGGACGGCGGTCGGGCGAGCGGACGGCGGGGATCGTGCGGTCCCACGAGCCTATCCGCCGGGTACGTCGGCGCGGCGGGCCGGTCGAGGAAGCGCGCCGATCACGTCGGCGCGGCGTGGAGATGAGGGCGGACTACCTGGGCGCGCCTTTGGTTGCATATCCAGAGGCCTACGGGGTTCCGCGGGCCTGGCGGACACGCAGATCATGAGGAGTTCGGGTGCCTAACAAGCTCGCGGAGCAGACGTCTCCGTACCTGCTGCAGCACGCGGACAACCCGGTCGACTGGTGGCCCTGGAGCCCGGCGGCCTTCGCCGAGGCGGCCCGGCKGGGGGTGCCGGTGCTGCTCTCGGTGGGCTACGCATCCTSCCACTGGTGCCATGTCATGGCGCACGAATCGTTCGAGGACGCCGCGACCGCCGAGTACATGAACGACCACTWCGTCAACATCAAGGTGGATCGGGAGGAGCGGCCCGACGTCGACTCCGTCTACATGGACGTCACCGTCGCCCTGACCGGGCACGGCGGCTGGCCGATGACGGTGTTCCTCACCCCTACCGCCGAGCCGTTCTTCGCCGGCACCTACTTCCCGCCGCGTCCCCGGCCCGGCATGGGGTCGTTCCGCCAGGTCCTGACGGCGGTCACCGAGGCCTGGCGGACCCGGCGGGACGAGATCGAGGAGTCGGGGGCGGACATCGCCCGCCGGCTCGCCGAGGCGGCGACGCGTGGTCCGGCGTCCGGTCTCGCAGCCGAGATCACCCCGGCTCTGCTCGACACCGCCGTGGCGGGGCTGTCGGCCCGCTTTGACGCCCGTCACGGTGGATTCGGCGGTGCGCCGAAGTTCCCGCCGTCCATGGTCGCCGAGATGCTGCTGCGGCACTCCGCCCGCACGGGGGACGCGCGCAGCCTGGAGATGGTCGCGGTGACCTGCGAACGKATGGCGCGTGGGGGCATCTACGACCAGCTCGCCGGGGGGTTCGCCCGGTACAGCGTCGATGCGACGTGGACGGTCCCGCACTTCGAGAAGATGCTCTACGACAACGCGCTGCTGCTGCGGGTCTACCTGCACCTGTGGCGGGCCACCGGGTCGGCACTGGCCGAACGGGTGGTCCGGGAGACGGCAGCCTTCCTGCTTGCGGATCTGCGCACCCCCCAGGGGGGGTTCGCCTCGGCGCTCGACGCGGATGCCGTTCCCGCGGATGCCGTTCCCGCGAGCGCTGCCCCGGCGGGAGCGCACCCCGAGGAGGGGGCCAGCTACGCCTGGACACCCGCCCAGTTCGTCGCCGTCCTCGGGCCGGAAGACGGGCGGTGGGCCGCCGGCGTCTTCGGCGTCACCGAGCAGGGCAGTTTCGAACGTGGTACGTCGGTGCTGCGCCTGCCGGCGGACCCGGACGATCCGGCGAGGTTCGCGGCGGTCCGCGCGGCCCTGGCCGCGGCACGGGCGACCCGGCCGCAGCCGGCTCGCGACGACAAGGTGGTGGCCGCCTGGAACGGCCTGGCCATCGCGGCGTTGGCCGAGGCTGGCGCGTTGTTCGACGAGCCGGACTGGGTGCGGGCCGCCGAACAGGCCGCCGTCCTGCTCCGGGACGTGCATCTCGTCAACGGACGCCTGCGCCGGACGAGCCGGGACGGGCGGGTTGGCGTGAACGCCGGGGTACTGGAGGACTACGGCGACGTCGCCGAGGGACTGCTCACCCTGCACCAGGTCACCGGCGATCCGGAGTGGCTCGCGCTCGCTGGGACGCTGCTGGACATCGTCCGTGATCGGTTCGCGGCCTCTGACGGGGGGTTCTTCGATACCGCGGACGACGCGGAGGTGCTGTTGCGCCGGCCGCGGGACGACTCGGACTCGGCGACCCCGTCGGGCCAGGCGGCTGTCGCCGGCGCCCTGGTCAGCTACGCGGCGTTGACCGGTTCCACCGAACACCGGTCGGCCGCCGAGACGACGGTGGCGCGCGTCGCTCCGTTGCTGGCCCGGGATGCCCGGTTCGCCGGTTGGGCCGGTGCGGTCGCCGAGGCGCTGCTGGCCGGGCCGGCCGAGGTCGCGGTCGTGGACAGCCCGGCGCTGGAACGGCYCGCCCGCCTCGGCACGGCGCCCGGTGCGGTCGTGGTGACCAGCGGACCGCTGACCGTCGGCCGGGAAAMGGCTGGGGTGTACGTGTGCCGGGATTTCGTCTGTGAGCTGCCGGCCCGGACCGCAGCCGAGGTGCGCCGCCAACTCGGGGTGAAGGTGGCCAGCTGACCGTCCCTCTTCTTTCACTGGTGATGCGGTAAGCATGTTGCACTGGTGATGCGGTAAGACTGGCGGTGCGGTAAGCATGTAATTGTCACGAGGGGTTCTTCGGATCCGCTCTGGAGTGCCAGATCGGGCCTCCGGGTCCGGATCAGCCGGCAGGCCGGGCCCGCGCGCGGGTCCCGATCGGAGATCGAGGGGACACGTCATGTCCGGTCCGCGTGGACGGGGGTACGGCAGACCGGGGGAGCGGGCGGAGGTGGTTCCGGCGGACGACGCCGCAGCCTGGTTCGCCGAGCACATCCCGGCCGGGTGGTTCGCCGGGATGCCCACGGTGGTCGTGGACCGGGACGAGATCACGGTCATCGGGGTACTCGCGGCCGGCGGCGTCGCGCCCGGAGGAGGGCCGTCGGCGACGGGGGCCCGGATCCGGCGGTTCCGGGAGCAGACCCGTGAGGAACGGATCGCCATCGCCACGAAGGCCGAACATCGGTACAACCGCAAGGTGGCGTGGGGCGCGACCGTCGGTGACACCACCGAGCTGTTCACCGCGCTGTCCGTGCCGGTGATGACCCGGCTGCGCCAGCCGGAACGCCAGGTGCTCGACACCCTCGTCGACTCGGGGGTGGCGCGCAGCCGCAGCGAGGCCCTCGCCTGGTGCGTACGTCTGGTGGGCGAGAACGCCGACAGCTGGCTGCGCCAGCTCCGGGAGGCCATGGAACAGGTGGAGAAGATCCGCTCGGTGGGCCCTCGGCTGTAGCCGCCGGAGCCCCCGGTAGCCGCCGTGCGGGGGAAGGCTGTTAGTAGATGGCGAAGAGCAGCGCAATGTAGTGGCAGGTCGCGGCGACGAGGGTGAAGGCATGGAACACCTCGTGGTAGCCGAAGATCGTGGGTGCCGGGTCCGGTCGCCGGCAGGCGTAGACGACGGCGCCGAGGCTGTAGCAGACCCCCCCCACGAGCAGAAGTACCATCGAGGCGATCCCGGCCCGGTGGGCGAGCTCCGGGATCACGAAGACGGCTACCCAGCCGAGCGCGATGTAGAGCGGCACGGTCAGGTACCGCGGCGAGTGCAGCCACAGCATCCGGATGGCGACGCCGAGTCCCGCCCCTCCCCACACCACCGCCAGGACCACCCGAGCGGTCGTCGGCGGCATCGCGATCAGGGCGAAGGGGGTGTAAGTCCCGGCKATGAAAACAAAGATCATTGAGTGGTCGAGACGCTTCATGCGCGCCCGGGCACGTGATGTCGACCACATCGTCCGGTGATAGAGGGCGCTCGTTCCGAAGAGGGCCGCAATACTCAGGGCGTAAACCGCGACACCGAGCCGGGCACGCAGCGTGGTAGCCAGTGCCACCGCAATGACGCCTAGTGTCAGGCTGATCGGGAACGCGCCGGCATGTAGCCATCCCCGCATGCGCGGTCGCACCAGGTCACGCGGGTGCGAGGCGATGTCCGTCTGCGGAGGCCCGGCTGGCTGCTGTACGAGGGAAGCCACGCCGAGAACGATAACCCGAGGGTTGCCGCCGTCACGAAGCGGAGCTGGACGGCAGCGGTCGGTCCGTATCGGTGYGTGATGGATCCGACGCTTCTGCGCACTCGCTATCGCGCGACTGCGGACGGAACGCGCGGTACAGTCTAATGATCCTGAACGTGGCCTCGAACTTCCCCTATATTGTGGGTTTTGTCTGAACGTCCACGAGTACGTTCGAGTTCTCAAGTGGGTACCTGCATATGGGAAGAGAGCGCGGCAGGTTCGACTCGACCGGAGGTGTRAGCTGTGACAACCGCGGCACAGGTTTCGGGGCTGGACGTGGCCCCCACGAGGCACGCCAGGCTGGTTGCCTGGGTGCGCGAGATTGCCGAACTCACTCAGCCGGATCGGGTTGAGTGGTGCGATGGATCAGAGGCGGAGTTCGATCGGCTGACCTCCCTTCTGATCGAGCAGGGGACCCTGGTCCGGCTGAATGACGAGAAACGTCCGAACARCTTTTACGCCGCTTCGGACCCGGGCGACGTGGCCCGCGTGGAGGACCGCACCTACATCTGCTCCGAGCAGGCGGAGGACGCCGGTCCGACCAACAACTGGCTGGACCCTGCCGAGATGCGGGCCACGCTCCGGGGCCTGTTCGCGGGGTGCATGCGGGGTCGGACGATGTACGTCGTCCCGTTCTGCATGGGTCCGCTCGGCTCGCGCATCTCGGCCCTCGGCGTCGAAATCACCGACTCGCCTTACGTCGTCATCTCCATGCGGACGATGACCCGGATGGGAACGCCCGCCCTCGAGCAGCTTGGAACGGACGGTTTCTTTGTCCCGGCCGTCCATTCCCTGGGCGCTCCGCTGGAACCCGGCCAGGCCGATGTTCCGTGGCCGTGCAATACGACGAAGTACATTACCCATTTCCCGGAAACCCGGGAGATCTGGTCCTACGGATCGGGTTACGGCGGAAACGCACTGCTCGGCAAGAAGTGCTATGCGCTGCGTATTGCGTCCGTCATGGCCCGCGACGAGGGCTGGCTCGCCGAGCACATGCTCATCCTCAAACTGACGTCTCCCGCCGGCAAGGTCCACTACATTGCCGCCGCATTTCCGTCGGCCTGTGGAAAGACCAATCTGGCGATGCTCATCCCAACCCTGCCGGGCTGGCAGGCGGAGACTGTCGGTGACGACATCGCCTGGATGYGCTTCGGTGAGGACGGCCGGCTGTACGCGGTCAACCCGGAGGCCGGGTTCTTCGGGGTCGCCCCGGGGACCGGCGAGCAGACCAACCCCAACGCGGTCAGGACCCTCTGGGGCAACGCCATCTACACCAACGTGGCCAGGACCGATAACGGTGACGTCTGGTGGGAGGGGCTGACCAAGCAGCCGCCGGCGCACCTCATCGACTGGAAGGGCCGCGACTGGACCCCCGAGTCCAGCGAGCCCGCCGCACACCCCAACGCCCGCTTCACCGTCCCGGCGGGCCAGTGCCCGACGATCGCCCCGGAGTGGGAGGATCCGCGCGGCGTGCCGATCTCGGCGATCCTGTTCGGCGGGCGCCGGGCGACCGCGGTGCCGCTGGTCACCGAGGCTCCCGACTGGCGGCGCGGGGTGTTCTTCGGCTCGATCGTCGCCTCCGAGACGACGGCGGCCCAGGCCGGAGCGATCGGCAAGCTGCGCCGGGACCCCTTCGCGATGCTGCCGTTCTGCGGCTACAACATGGCCGACTACTTCGCCCACTGGCTCGAGGTCGGGCAGAAGGCCGACCAGACGAAGCTCCCGCGGGTCTACTACGTGAACTGGTTCCGCAAGAGCCCGGAGGGCAGGTTCCTGTGGCCGGGATTCGGCGACAACAGCCGTGTCCTCGCCTGGATCGTCGGTCGCCTGGAGGGCACGGCAGCCGGGGTGGAGACGCCGCTCGGCGTCCTGCCGACGAAGGACGCCCTACCCGTTGACGGCATCGACATCGCCGAGGAGGACCTCGAGACCCTGCTCACGGTGGACGTCGAGGTGTGGAAACAGGAGGCCCAGCTGATCCCCGAGCACTACCAGACGTTCGGGGAACGGCTTCCGGCCGCCCTGTGGACCGAGCACGAGGCGCTTGTCGAGCGGCTGAACAGCGCAGACTGAGCGGCTGACGCACCCAACCGCGAGCTCCGTCCGGGGAGCGCACCGCCGGCACGGCACTTCGTGGCAGCGCCTCACAAGGCAACCGTGGCAGCGCAGGGCATCCGTGGCACCACTTCGTGTGATACCCCCGAGCGGGTCGGCCACGGGCCGAGCCGCTCGGCGGGCTCCCGGCCCGGCCCGTGGCGACCGGTCGGCAGGGTTCGGCCCTCCTTCGCCGGCCCGGCGGCCAGCCCGGCGCCGGACTCGTTCGTAACTCCGCGTCGCGTCCGTTGTTCCACCGTCGGCGGGCCGCGTTCCTACCGAGTGTCGCGGTACGGCTCACCTGAGCGGAGCACCATCCGATAATGACCACCCCGCGGATCCCGCATGTTCGCCGGGGATCAATCCCTCCCCCGGGTGAATTTCCGGGAATTCCCCAGCCGGTTGGCTGAATTTCCTCCGACCCGCCCGACGGTGCCAGTCGGCGCCCTCTTTCGGGCCCGGTTTGGTTCGATCCGATCTCGATGACATGTCGAGACAACGAGTGTCCGATCATCGGCCCGCGGTGTTCCATAGCCCGCGGTGTTCCATGGTGTTCCGTCGTGTTTCCCCCGTGGGCGCGCCTCATGCCGTCACCTCTCGGTCGTCGCGTTTCGGGTGACCCCTCACCGGCCATCACGCTTCGGCCTGTCACGTTCTGGCCTGTCGCGTTTCGGCCCACCGTGTCTCTGGCCGGCACGCCCGCGGTCATCCGGCTCTCGTCGGTCGCCGGGCTCATGGATCCGGTGGCGACCTGCGGCCGGTCGGTGCCTGTTGCCCCGGTCGGTCGGTGACTGTTGCCCCGGTCGGTGCCCGTCGCCGGAGTCGGCGCAGGTCCCGGGGCTTCCGAACCGAGCAGGGAGCGGTGACCTGGCTTCCTCGGGCGGACGCTCGTGGTCCGGCCTCCGACGGCGCCGCGCGCGGCGGCTGATGCTCCGCGTCATGATCCGGACGCAATGTGACCGATCGGGGTGCGACGGGAACTCCGGGGTGCGAGACGTTTCCAGTTCTTAACGTAACGTGTTGTCGGAAGTGGGTCGCCATCATCGAGGGCTGCGGTTACCGTGGGAGCGCTAGCGTCTCAAGCCGTGGTCCGGCATGGTGCCGGACCTCTCGGGAGGCCCCTCGGTGCCGCAAGCGCGACTACACCAGGAGGCCGGTGCCCGGCCCCTGCAGGGGTCGGTCCCGGACTACCTCCGAGTAAGCGGGTGGGCGTGTGCCACGAACGCATGTCGTCGACACAAGCGTGCTGCTTTCTGATCCTGGCGCGCTGCTGCGGTTCGCGGAGCACAATGTCGTGCTCCCCCTCGTTGTCATAGGGGAGCTGGAAGGCAAAAGGAACCATCCGGAACTGGGCTGGTTCGCCCGGGAGGCACTACGCATCCTGGACGATCTGCGCATCCGGCATGGTCGCCTTGATCAACCGCTCCCGCTGGACAACGGCGGGACGCTACGGGTGGAACTCAATCACACCGATGCGGCGGTGCTTCCACCGGGGTTCCGGGTCGACACGAACGACTCGCGGATCCTGTGCGTCRCGATGAACCTCGCCCGCGAKGGCGCCGACGTCGTACTGGTCACGAAGGATCTCCCGCTGCGGGTCAAGGCGTCGGTGCTGGGGCTGCCCGCCGAGGAGTACCAGGCGCTGTCCCCGGTGGACACCGGCTTCTCGGGGATGGCCGAGCTCACCGTCACCCAGGAGGACCTCGACCGGCTCTACTCCCGCGAGTACACCGAGATCCTGGAGGCCGCCGACCTGCCCTGCCACACCGGCCTGGTCCTCACCACCACCGGGGGGAGTGCCTCCGCGCTCGGCCGGGTGACCGCCGACAAGCAGGTCCGGCTCGTCCGCGGCGACCGCGACGCGTTCGGCCTGCACGGTCGCTCCGCCGAGCAGCGGGTCGCCCTCGACCTCCTGCTCGATCCGGATGTCGGGATCGTCTCCCTCGGCGGTCGAGCCGGCACCGGTAAGTCGGCGCTTGCCCTGTGCGCCGGGCTCGAAGCTGTGATGGAGCGCCGGGCGCACCGCCGGGTGGTGGTTTTCCGCCCGCTGTACGCCGTCGGTGGCCAGGAGCTCGGGTACCTCCCGGGCAGCGAGAACGAGAAGATGGCGCCCTGGGCCCAGGCGGTGTTCGACACTCTCGGTGCGCTCGTCTCCCCCGAGGTCATCGAGGAGATCGTGGATCGCGGGATGCTGGAGGTGCTGCCGCTCACGCACATCCGTGGCCGGTCCCTGCACGACGCGTTCGTGATCGTCGACGAGGCCCAGTCCCTGGAGCGCGGGGTGCTGCTGACCGTGCTGTSCAGGCTCGGGCAGGGGTCACGGGTGGTGCTCACGCACGACGTGGCACAGCGCGACAACCTGCGGGTCGGCCGGCACGACGGGGTCGCCTCGGTGATCGAGACCCTGAAGGGCCAMCCGTTGTTCGCGCACGTCACKCTCACCCGTTCCGAGCGATCGCCGATTGCGGCCCTGGTCACGACGATGCTGGAGGATCTCGTTCTCTGAGCGATCTTGTTCTCTGGCGGCGTGCTCCCCGATCGTCCGGCGAACGTTCGATGAACCTTCGGAGAACCTCCGGAGAACATTTGGAGAGTATCTGGGGGGCGTCCGAGGGTCCCGGGCTGCGGGAACGTGTGGCCGCGGTGCGCGGTTGTGCGAGGAGACAACCACCGGAGGTGGCTTCCCATGTTCTTCGGTCGTCACAAGACGACACTGCCCACGCCCGAGCAGGCCCTTCCCGGCCGGGATCGGCCGGTGTTCGCGGGCGACGTCCCGCACACCGTGCTGGGGACCCCGCTCGCCRGCCCGTTCCCGGCGGGGCTGGAGACCGCCGTGTTCGGCCTCGGCTGCTTCTGGGGGGCCGAGCGCGCGTTCTGGAAGGTTCCCGGGGTGTACACCACCGCCGTCGGCTACGCCGGAGGGCACACCCCGCACCCCACTTACGAGGAGGTGTGTTCCGGGCTGACCGGGCACACCGAGGTCGTCCTCGTGGTGTACGACCCCGCGAAGGTCGGCTACGAGGAGCTGCTGCGCGTGTTCTGGGAAGGGCACGACCCGACCCAGGGCATGCGGCAGGGCAATGACACGGGCACCCAGTACCGTTCGGCGATCTACACCACCACTGCCGGGCAGGCCGCCGCGGCGGCTGCCAGCCGCGAGGCGTTCCAGCAGGTGCTGACCGCCGCGGGCCTCGGGGCGATCACCACCGAGATCGCCCCGGCTGGTCCGTTCTACTATGCGGAGGAATACCACCAGCAGTACCTCTCCGACGCCAAGAACCCCGGCGGCTACTGCGGCCTGGGTGGCACGGGCCTGTCAATATGTGGCCCATGGTCAGAGCGGGAATCTACGTCAGAGCCGGCCAGGACCGAACAGGCGCAGGGCTAGCAGTCTCACGTCAGGAGGCCGGGCTGCCGCCCCCTCTGCGACCGTAAGGGCTGGGCGGTCGAGGACGTCTACTACGGACAAGGATGTCGGTGCCCATTCCGGACGGCCACGCCCGGAGTGGGACCGGCTCGTTGACGACATCAAAGCAGGCCGCCTCCAGGCGATCGTCTGCTGGCACATCGACCGGCTGACCCGCCAGCCCCGCGAAGTTGCGGGACGACGCCGGGCCGCACTTCGGGTTCGGCTGGCACGCCGTTGGTCCGGAGCCGGGGTGGCGAAGCTGGTCGAGATGCTCGACTTGGGCGCCGAACGCATCCCCGGACAGGATCGCGTCGAGCGGCGCGGAGTGGACGTTCCCCGCCGATGAGCTGGACCACGCCGACACCGAGGCCGGCGGCGTCGTTGATCACCGCACTCCAGTCGGCGGTGCTCAACGTCCCGTGGTCCCCGAGCGGGGACGAGTCCGCGTAGCAGTGGACGCAGGCTGACACCGGCCAGTGATCTCCAACGCGACAAAGTCGAGCGCGGGCATGGTTGTGGGCGGCATGACATCTCCTCGGGTATATCCAGATGTCTCACGGTCAGACCGGCGGCGCCCACGGGGTGCGGCCGTGYCGGCGCACCACGGGCAATGCCAGATGGACCTCTGCGGGTGGCCGAGGACCGTGGCGTGGACGGTGACCCGGACCCCATAACACGTTGGCACGGACCCTCCTCTATCGCGCCGACCCCGATCCGATAGCCGCAGCGGCATCGGCTCGCGACGCGCTCGACGTGCTCGACGTGCTCGACGGGCGGCCTACGCGTGGCGTGATCCAGCGATCAGGCGAGATGTGGCGGGAAATGCACCACCGGTGGCCGAAGATCGCAGCCGTTCAGGATCTTGGAGAGGTTATCGATCATTCTCGGCGGGCGTTGGAAGCAAAGCCACCGGCATCAGCGTGAACCGCCTGTCGGTTACGGATCCGGCACGTTTGCTACCTGCCCGCATCTGCCGGGCTACCCTCCCGGATGAGCTGACGGCGGAGATGGAGGGAGGATGGGCTTCGGGCGGAACGCGGACAAGCGGGGCAGTAGTAGCGGGCAGGTGGGCAACCCGGCCGCTGAGCGGCACGAGGGCGAGGATTTCGATGGCGCCAGCATGATCCGGTGCCCGCGATGCGGCGGCTCTGGGAAGGTTCAGAAAAAGTGAGTGCAGGGGAAAGCTGCGGCGAGGAGGGGCCTACGGGCCCCCAACCCGAGGTGCACGCGCTGTTCCCGTCCTGCGGCGAGTGCCGGAGGGCGCGCGCGGAGCATCTGCGCCGGTCCGCGCGCGGGGCGCGGATGCGCGACGGGCTGCCCAGCCTGACTCTCCAGCCGCCGGTGACGCGCTGCCCGCATATCCCGGACGTGTGGGCGCCGGGATTCGGCCCGGGTCGGAGCCGCCGGAGGGCTCCGGGTGGGAGACGCGGCCGGAGGGCCCGGTCTGACCCCCGCCTGGTTCAGCCAGCTTGTCCCCGGTGGGCGGATGGTCCTGCCGTTGCGCTGGCGCGGCCAGACCCGGGGTGTCGCGTTCGTCAAAGGCGGCGACAACGTGCTGCGCTCGGACGCGGTGTTCCTCCGCGGCTTCGTCCCGATGATTGGTCAGGACGTCGAACGCGTCGCCGCGCTCCACGAAAACCCGCTCGTCCAGATCCACTACGACRTCGACCAGGACATCGACCCGGACCACCTCACCGGCGTCTTCGCCACCCCCGGGTCGCCGCCTGGTCGGGCACGACCATCGGGCCGCAGGACCCGATCKACGGGATCTGGCTGCGCGCCACTGCCACCGACCCGGCCGTCTGCCGGATCAACGCCAGCCGTGGCGCGGTCGAGGCCGATCTGTGCGTCCCGCTGATCCCGAACCTGAGCCCCGCGCTGGTCGCCGGCTCCTCGCTTGCCTACCTCGCCAAGCGCCGCCTCGACGGCCCCGATCCGGTATACGAGATCGGCGCCCACGGCCACGGGGCTGACGGCCAGGCCCTCGCTGAACGCCTCTGCGATCACATCCGGACCTGGGACACCGACCGCAAGGCCGGCCCGACCCTCACCGCGATCTCGCTGACCGCCGACGCCGAGGTCCCGCCGACCGCGATCGTCAAGAAGGACTGCGCGATCATCATCACCTTCTGGCAGCCGAGGGTGCCGCGTGGCCGTACTTGCCCGAGCGCGGGCAATCGCGGCCGGCCGGTGCTCAGCCGGTGGGAACGATCTGCGCCGGGGCCCCGATCTGGGCGACGATCATGGTCCAGCGCCCGTCACCGGCGTTGAGAGCGTCGGTCGTGCGCTGCAGCAGCACCGGCGGGGGGACGGGCGTGCCGTCGAACAGGTTCCCGCACGCCGTGACCGCCTGGGCGTAGGCACCGGCGCCTTCGGTCCAGTTCCTGCTCACGCTCTCGACGGGCGGGAGGCCCAGCGGTCCGATGCGGTCGAYGGCCCGCCCCAGGTCGGCGCAGGCCGGTTTCAGCGACATGCCGTCCRCCGCCTGAATGTCGGCCCGTACCGCGTTGACCGCCCGCACGACCTCCGAACGGACCTGGGCGGTGGTGGCGTACCAGGACGTGAGCCGGGCCTTGACGTCGGTAGTGGGCGGTGCCGCCGCACCGGCCCCGCCACCGGCCCCGCCACCGGACCCGACGACGAGGAACACCACGACCACCGCCGCGACCCCGGCCACGGAAAGAACCGCCAGCCCGCGTCGACGTTCCTCCCTGGTCAGTTCCTCCCAGGTGCGGTAATCGCTCCGGCGCCGGCTCACGGATCCCCCAGATAGCCAGATAGCAAGAAGTCAGCGACAAAGCAGACGCACAGCTCAATCCTGACGTTGCGTCGGGAGCGACTCCCGACCGCGCCGGTGACGCGACGCCCGGCGTCCCACCTACCCGATTCAACCTCCCCCCGCGGCGCCGAGGCGCCGCGGGGGGCACCACAAAGGGGAACACCGCGAGGGGCACCACCAAAGGGGCACCACCAAAGGGGCGCCACCAAACGGGCTCCGGGGCTCTGCGGCTCCGGGGCTCTGCGGCGGTTATCCCGACCACCGCCGTAGCGATACGCCGGACCGGCGGTATGCGCGGCGGTAGATGCGGCCGCGCGACCGAGAGCACGGGCAGCGGACAAAGTACCGGCCTACGACATCACCCGAACGTCGGCGCGGGAAAATGCACCGTCTTCTACTCCCTCCCAAGGGGATCCCCACGCGGGAACTTCGATTTTCGTCACACACCTCTGCGTTCCGCTCCCGGCCGGCTCGGCGATGTACTCACGGATGTACGAACGGGCCGCGCCCGGCCGTTGCCGGCGGAGGATCCTGGACCGACCCAGGTCGACCTCCGGCGTTTCGATGCRCAAAGCCGCGCGAAAGCGCCAAGATATCCCGGGTTCTTTACCACCCCGCGGCTCGGTGGATACCGGTGAGGGACGTTCGCGAAGGGGCACAGATGGACTACGTGATGGACTTGTCGGAGTCGGAGTGGGGGACACCCGCACCGGACCGGACGGGTAGCTGGGCGATCGTCGTTCTGGAGCAGGGGACCCGGCAGGTGCAGGGAGTCATCGGCCCGTTCYGGTCGCCCGGCCATGCGCAGGCCTACGCCTGCGACGGGGGATTCGCCGACTGGCTCATCGTCCCATCCCTGTATCTGATGTCGCCCACCGAACCGGAGATCGCCGCCATCGCGGTGCTGTGAGAAGGGATCACCCGAACCCGGTGAGCTGAGGTGAGGTGACCGAACCCGCCGGATCGTTCGGGCCGGGTGGTCCCCATCATGGTGCCGAGTGGGGACCACCCGGCAGACGGCATCGAGCGCAGGCGGGGAGAATCGGGGGTCATGGCGGAACATCTGATCGAGAACTATCTCATCGACATGGACGGTGTTCTGGTCCATGAGGAACATCCCATTCCGGGCGCGGATGCCTTTCTGGCCGGGATCGGCGAGGCAGGCCTGGGTTTTCTCGTGTTGACCAACAACTCGATCTACACGGCCCGCRACCTGTCCGCCCGGCTGGCTGGCGCGGGACTCACGATCCCGCCGGAGCGGATCTGGACCTCGGCCCTCGCCACCGCGCTCTTCCTACATACCCAACGCCCCCGGGGATCGGCGTACGTCGTCGGCGAAGCGGGCCTGACCACGGCGCTGCACGACATCGGCTACGTCCTCAGCGACCGGTCACCCGATTACGTCGTCCTCGGGGAAACCCGGACCTACAGCTTCGAGGCAATCACCAAAGCGGTACGGCTGGTGCGCGACGGCGCACGCTTCATCGCGACGAATCCCGATCCCACCGGTCCCTCGGTGGAGGGTCTCCTGCCCGCCACCGGGGCGGTCGCGGYGATGATCACCCGGGCGACCGGCGTCACACCCTACTTTGTCGGCAAGCCGAACCCGTTGATGATGCGCAGTGCGCTGAACACGCTGTCCGCGCACAGCGAGACCACCGTGGTGATCGGCGACCGGATGGACACCGACGTCGTCGCCGGCCTGGAGGCCGGAATGGACACCGTGCTGGTGCTGTCGGGCATCACGTCCATCACCGACGTCGACCGGTTCCCCTACCGACCGACCGCCATCGTCGACAGCATCGCCCAGTTGCCCGTCGGTCGGGATGTGCGGACGCTCGACAGCATGCCGACGGCCGCCGTCCGCCCGGCGCCAGCCGGGGCTCCCGATCGCACCGGGACGCACGGTCGGAGCCCGGGACCGGTGCACACCTCGGGGTCCACCACACGTGGGTGAAGGGCCACCGCGGAATCAGGGAACCCCGGACGGGATCAGGAGCCGCCCTGCGAACGGCGGAACAGGGTCGCGGTCGGCGCGGCGGCGGTCAGGGTCACCTTCGTCGGCGTGAACAGGAACGACTGCTGGGGCAGGCCGTCCGGACCCAGCAGGAACGCCCGCTCGATCGAGTCGACCTGGACGCGCGCACCGGTGTCGGCACCCGCACCGACGACCCGGGTCGCCTGGATGGACGCGATGTCCTCCGCGACCGTCCCGGGTGGGAGTTCGACGGCCGTGGCGGCCGGCGCGTCCCGTTCGATGGACCAGGCAGGGTAGGTCTTGTTCGATCGGTAGGTCTCGGGGTTGCCGGCGAGCCGCACCCCGACCGACAGCCCGACCCAGGCGTCGGCGGTGTTCGGCGTGCCGACCGTGTTCTTCCGGACGATCAGGTACAGGTAGTTACGCGGGTCGCTGATCCGGGTGCGTGGGTCCGGGACCGGGGCGTCGGCGACCTTGCCCTCCCGGGCGACCTCCTGGGACATCACCCAGTAGGTCCACGGGTTGCGGTCCATCTCCCGCTCAGGGGCCTCGGCGTTCGGGTCGAGGGTGTCCGCGGCTGACAGGGCGAACCGCATCGGGCCGTCGGTGTTCTGGCACATGCTGTTGCTGCGCGTGCAGGTCCCGAGCAGCGGGTGCGTGCTCTCGTACCGGCCGGTGAACGGCTGCGACRTGTGCTCCGGCCCCTGGATCACGGCGCTGCCGGGGATGGCGTTGCCGGTGGCGTCGATCTCTACCTGGTAGGTCCACTCGATGTCGGTGGTCCGCCCCCAGAACGCCATCAGGGCCGGGGTCGGGGTGCCCTCGTCCTCGTTGCTCCACACCATCGAGTAGGTCAGCAGGCGATGACCGGCGATCGCGGTTGGCGCCTCGGAGTGGAAGGCGAGCAGTGGGGTGTCGGTGACGGCGTTCTGGAACGGCCCGCCGGCCATCGGGTCCGCGGCGGCGGCCGGCGCCGTCCGGCCGTAGATCACCGGGGCGTGCGCCAGTGCCTGGTAGCCGTTGTCCTGCGGCGTGACGGTGCGGAAGGTCAGATCGGTCAGGCGCGCCGTGGCGGCGTTGCGGGGCGACCGGTCCGCGGCGAACAGCGTCCGCAGGGTGTGCTTGCCGGCGGCCAGGTGACCCAGCGCGAGGCTGCGCTTGATCGGGAAGGACGTGGGGATCACGAGATCGGTGGCGTAGGCGGTGTCGACGTAGAGCGACAGCACCGCGGACTCGCCGCCCGGGGAGCCCCAGGAGACCCCCGGGGCGGTGGTGGTGACGTCCAGGAGCACCTCGCCGTCGGCCTCGGTGCGGAAGGGGATCGACGAGTCCTGCCCCCGATTGAGGACGATCTCCGCGGGTGGAGCCGGTGCCCTGTCCYCGGAACCRCACGCTGTGAGCCCCACCGCCAGCACGGTGGCGGCCAGGCCGGCGCCGAGCGTCTGACGCAGTCCCCTTGACACCCGCGTTCCCTCCTAGAATCCGGGATCGCAGCCGCGGCCCGTTCCGCGCTCCCCCGATCCCCATACATCCTGACATCCTGCTCTTTACGGCATTGTCGGCGTGCATCGGTCCGGGTTGGGCCACGGATAGCCCGCCGGTCGGCCGTGCGGGTGTCATGACGTACCCGCCACCGCTGGGCCGCGGAAACCCCTAGTGATCTCCATGGCGGATAACGTCGCGACGGAGAGGCCGGTGGGACAGCTGGGGGCGGGCCACCGAGGCGGCCGCGCGTCGGCCGGCCTCCGGGGCGGAGGAACGATCGGGAGTCGGCGTGCGCAAGTTCGTCATCATGGGCGTGCAGGGCAGCGGCAAGGGAACCCAGGCGACGATGATGGCCCGGGACTTCGACCTGGTCCACATCAGCGTCGGCGACGTCTTCCGCTGGAACGTGCAGAACCACACCAAACTMGGTGCCCAGGTCAAACGCATCGTGGCGGCCGGTCACCTGGTCGGGGACGACCTCGTCGAGTCGGTGGTGCGCTCCCGGCTGGCCGAGCACGACTGGAACTACGGGTTCATCATCGACGGGTTCCCGCGCAACGCCCGGCAGGCCGAGTTCTTCCTGGAGAGCTACGACATCGACGGGGTCATCTACCTCGACCTCCCCGACGACGAGGTCTATCGGCGGGTGCTCGCCCGCCGGTTCTGCTCACGGTGCGGCCTGGACTACAACCTGATCGCCAGTAGGCCGCAGGTGCCGGACACCTGCGACGTGTGCGGAGCGCCGCTGCTGACCCGGGCCGACGACAACCCGCAGGCACTTGCCGTCCGCCTGCGGGAGTACCACGAGAAGACCCGACCGGTCATGGAGATCTTCCAGCGTAAGGAGTTCGTGGCCGTCGTGGACGCCCGGCACCCGCCGCGCGAGGTGCAGGCGGAGATCCGTCGGCATTTCGATCTTCCACAGCTCGATCGCTCGCAGCTTGATTTTCCGCAACGGCCGGTCGTGCCCGGGTGAGCCCGGCCGTGATTCCCCGGGGGGACTACCGCTTGGTGAACACCACGGCGACGCCGTCGGTATTGYCGATCCCCGCGGCCCCGATACTCCCGTTGACGCCGTGCCCGTTGAACTGGATGGCTCTGGCGACCCCCGGAATCCCCACATCCGTTGTGATCTTGTAGCCGGCGCCAGGCAGGGTCTGCCGGTAGAAGGTGGCCACCCGGTCGCTGGACACCCCGCCCAGTGTCACCGTCGACGTCTTCCCGGTGGTCGTACCGACCTTCACGGTGGCCCCGGGCGGCACCGGGAAATCGGGGGGGACATTCGTGCCACGCAGGGCATCCGCGCCGCTGACGGCGTCGATCCTTCCCACCCCCGGCAGCGAGGTCGGCAGCGCGGTGGGCAGCCCGCTCGGCAGCGCGGTGGGCAGCGACGTCGGCAGGGTCGGTGTGCTGACGGAGGGCGGCACGCTGATGTCGTCGGACCCCCCGCAACCGGCGGTCAGCGCGACCATTCCCGCGAGGACCAGCCCCGGAAGCAGCGTCATGGTTCGGCCGGACCGGATCCCTCGGCGTGGTTCGTCGAGGGTGAGGTTCTCCCGCACGGCTGGTCCTCCCGCTCGGTCCGACCGGCGGAACGGGGGTCCCGCGGGCGGACGGTAGATCATCACTGTGGATCTGTCCAGGTGTCTGATTCCCGGATCTTTCGGATCCATGCCGTCGACCTTAGTCGCGGACGGTGCACGCCGCGTGGCGGTGTCGGCTCGGCGTCATTGCCCGCGTGGGATGGCCCGCGTGAGTGGGGGTGGCCCGCGTGGGGATGCGTCGGCGCGTCGCCACCCGGGGGAGCACACCTGAGCTTCACGTTGGGTCGGGGGCCGGGGTCGCGCGTCGGGGCGGTCGAGCGGCGCGCCGGTACCAACAATTACCTTCCGTAGTCACAAGAGGGGGATGGGCCGCATGGGGGTGACGATTACACGGGGTGTTGGTGCCACTGCTTCCAGCTTCCGCCGTTCCGCGGCCGACGGTGGATCCCCTCGTAGGCGGAGCTCCCTTCCTTGCTGCCGGAATTCCGATTCGGTCCGTTCTGTTACCTTTTTTATCACTGTAAGTGAGTATGCTGGTGCGATACGAGTTTCGGTGTGTCCCGTCTCAGTGGGTCGTGATCGGCGCCCGATGCCTGTACGTTCCTTAAGCGTGGCGGTCACCAACAACGCGGTGATCGGTGTGGCCCTGGGCTACATCGAGGCAAATCCGGACGAAGTGGACCTCATGCGGTCCTTGGTCGTGCTGGCTCTGCACGGGCCATCCATCACAGCCCGTAGCACGATGCCGGCCCATGTCACGTGCCGAGCCGCGATCGTGTCCCCGGACTGGCGGGTGCTGGAGATCCTGGAGCCGTCCACCGCGGTCTGGCGGATGCCCGGCGGTCATGTCGATGCCGACGACTCCTCGCTGCTCGGCGCCGCGCTCGGGCTCGCTGCGCGCCGGGCCGGTGTCGAGGCCGACGCGGTGATCCCGGGCGGGATCCTCCCGTTCGACGTGGAGGTCAGAATCGTCGACGCCGCGCCGATCCTCGGCGAACCCGAGCACGTGCACTACGACATGACCTATCTCTTCCACGTCGAGGACCGCAGCCTCGCGGTGCGGGAGAGCGCCACGACGCAGGTTCGGTGGGTGGCGCCCGAGCGGATTTCCGGCCAGCTGGGCGCGAAGCTGACCAGGGCGTCCCAGCAGGCCGGGCTGGTGCGCTGACCGGACCCGTGCGGGCCTGATCCGCTGGGGTGCCGGGCAACCCCGGGCCAGCAGGACGGGTCAGCAGGACGGGTCGGGGAGCCAGGTCTCGGCCCAGAGGGAGAGAGCCGCGACCGTGTCCGCGAGGTCCGCTCCCTTCGCGGTCAGGTGGTACTCGGTCCGCGCGGGCGTGTCCGGGACGACGGTGCGTCTGACCATCCCTTCGGCTTCGAGTTCCCTCAGCCGTACGGAACAGAGCCGGTCGGACAGGTTGGGCACCGCCGTCGTGATCTCGGAGAACCGGGTTGCGCCGGCCAGCATCGCGCGTACGATGGCCCCGGTCCAGCGCCGCCCGATGGTCTCGACGGCATGGTGGTAGCGCGGGCAGAACGAGGACAGCTCCACCCTGATCAGCCTATGCTTGCCCGCCATTAGCCGGCCCGATCCGGTGATAGCGGCTTACCTTTCGTCAGCTCATGACGTCGTGGGGCGAGGAGCCCGGTTCGCGGCCGCCCCCGGCCCGATGCGCCGTCTGGTGCTCCGGTCAGCCGCTGAAGCGGGCAACCGCGCGCATCTTGTTCATTGCGTCCAGGGCCGCGACCTTGTAGGACTCGGCGAGCGTCGGATAGTTGAAGACGCTGTCGACAAGGTAGTCGATGGTGCCACCGCAGCCCATCACGGTCTGTCCGATGTGGACGAGTTCGGTGGCTCCCGTACCGAAGACGTGCACCCCGAGAAGGCGCCGGTCGTCCGGGCTGACCAGTAGCTTCAGCATCCCGTACGAGTCACCGAGGATGGCTCCGCGGGCCAGCTCCCGGTACCGGGCGATGCCCACCTCGAACKGGATGGCCTGCTCGGTCAGTTCGTCCTCGGTGCTGCCAACATAGGAGATCTCCGGGATCGTGTAGATCCCGATCGGCATCAGCTCGGCCCGCATGGCGTTGACGTCCTCGCCGCAGGCGGCGTACGCCRCAAGGCGTCCCTGTTCCATCGACGTCGCCGCGAGAGCGGGGAATCCGATCACGTCGCCGACCGCGTAGATGTGATCGACCTCTGTGCGGAAGTCCGAGCCGACCTTGATCCGGCCGCGGTTGTCCGCGGAGAGGCCGGCCGCCGGAAGATTGAGGATGTCGGTGAGCCCCTGCCGCCCGGCCGAATACATCACCGTGTCCGCCGGGAGCTTCTTCCCGCTCTCGAGCAGGGTGAGGGTACCGCCGTTGTGGCGTTCCACGGAGACGACCGACTCGCGGAAACGGAAGGTCACCGCAAGATCGCGGAGCTGATACTTCAAYGCCTCGACGATTTCGAGGTCGCAGAAGTCGAGCATCCGGTCACGGCGCTCGACGACGGTCACCTTCGTGCCGAGCGCGGCGAACATCGAGGCGTATTCGATACCGATCACACCGGCGCCGACGACGACCATCGACCGGGGCAGTTTCTCCAGGGCCAGGATCTGGTCGCTGTCGACGACGGTCCGTCCGTCGAAGTCGACCGTGTCCGGCCGCGCCGGGCGGGTTCCCGTGGCGATGATGATTCTTTCCGCCTGGATCCGGCGGTCCTCGGTGTCCTCGCCGCCCGCCCKCACGTTCACGGTGTGCGGATCGACGAAGCTGGCCAGGCCCGTCAGCAGGGTGACGTGGTTACGGCTGAGCTGGTTGCGAATCACGTCGATCTCGCGGCTGATGACATGTCTGGTCCGCGCCGAGAGGTCACCGACGGTGATGTCATCCTTTACCCGGTAGCTCGACCCATACAGCTCACGCTGTGACATGCCGGTCAGATAAAGGACCGCTTCTCGCAGCGTCTTGGACGGGATCGTGCCAGTGTTGATGCTGACACCGCCGATCATTTCCCGCTTGTCGACGATCGCGACCCGTCGGCCGAGCTTGGCCGCTGCGATCGCGGCCTTCTGCCCGCCCGGCCCGGATCCGATGACGAGGACKTCGTAGTCGAACATCGTCACATCCCCCGCAATCTATCGGTCTCCGGTGAACCCGAGGCTATCCGGCCGGACGGGTCGGATCGGCATGTTGGCCGTGCTTGTTACGTCCATTTCTTCTGGGAAATTTCTCGGGAGTCGCTTTACCTGCGGGTTATCACTTGAGGTAGGTGTCGCGAACCCGTCCGTGATGGCCGAGGCGTGCCGCCACGTCCGCCATATGTGCCGGTGTGGTTCCGRCTGAGAGCTTTTCGAGTCCAGCTGGTGGGAACCCGTCGAGGAGTCGCGACGCCAGGCCGCCGGGCCCCGCCGCCGGGCCGTCGTGCCGGGCCGTCGTGCCGGCAGGTGAAATTGGGGCACCCGCCACCCGTAACCAACCCGCCGCCGACCCGTTAAACCTCTAGCGGGGGTCGTGGAGGCTGTCTGGGGGGTCTTCCACGGCCCCCGCCGCGCCGTCGGGCGCCGCTGTCGGGTTGCGCCGTCGGGACGGAACACCTCCGTGGGTCACGGAGGTGCCCGGGAGACGCGACGGTCGGGAGCGGCCGCCCGACGAGCTTCGGCTACGGGTGGGTCATCGACAGCACGTCGAGCGCGGCGTCGAGCTGTGCCTCGGTGAGTTGGCCCGCCGCAACGTAACCGCGCTCGAGAACGACCTCGCGAATGGTCTTCTCCTCGGCGAGCGAGATCTTGGCGACCTTCGCGGCCTCCTCGTAGCCGATGTACTTGTTCAGCGGCGTCACGATGGAGGGGGAGGACTCGGCGTAGCGGCGGCAGCGTTCGACGTCGGCGACGATGCCGTCGATGCAACGGTCGGCGAACAGTCGGCTGATCGTCGACAGGATGTGGATCGACTCCAGCAGGTTACGTGCGATCACCGGCAGCATGACATTGAGCTCGAAGTTCCCGGCTGATCCGCCGAACGCGACCGCCGCGTCGTTGCCGACGACCTGGGCGACGACCTGACAGACCGCCTCGGGAAGGACCGGATTGACCTTGCCGGGCATGATCGAGGATCCGGGCTGGAGGTCGGGCAGCCGGATCTCGCCGAGCCCGGCTCGCGGGCCGGACGAGGCCCAGCGCAGGTCGTTAGCGATCTTGTAGAGCGAGAGGGCGATCACCCGCAGCACGCCGGACGCCTCGACGAGGCCGTCCCGGGAGGCCTGCGCCTCGAAGTGGTTGCGTGCCTCGGTCAGGGGAAGACCGGTGCTGGCGGACAGTTCCTCAATCACCGCGGCGGAGAAGCCGGGCGGGGTGTTGATGCCGGTCCCGACGGCTGTCCCACCGAGCGGCAGCTCTCCGATCCGGGGCAGTGCCACCTGCAGGCGCTCGACGCCGAGCCGGACCGCGGCGGCGTACCCGCCGAACTCCTGGCCGAGCGTCACGGGGGTCGCGTCCATCAGATGGGTCCGGCCGGACTTCACGACGTCGGCGAACTCGGTCTCCTTGCGACCGAGCGCGGTGGCAAGGTGCTCCAGGGCCGGGATCAGGTCCCCGACGATGCCCTGGGTGGCGGCGATGTGGATCGATGAGGGAAAGACGTCGTTCGAGGACTGCGAGGCGTTGACGTGGTCGTTCGGGTGAACCGGGCGGCCGAGGCGCTCGGAGGCGAGCGAGGCCAGCACCTCGTTGGTGTTCATGTTGGACGAGGTGCCGCTGCCGGTCTGGAAGACGTCCAAGGGGAACTGGTCGTCCCAGTCACCACGGGCCACCTCCGTGGCCGCGTCGACGATCGCCTCGGCGATGTCCGCGTCGAGCACGTCCAGCTTGGCGTTCACCGTCGCGGCAGCGGCCTTGATCCGGGCGAGCGCCGCGATGTGCGCGCGGGAGATCCGCTGGCCGGAGACGGGAAAGTTCTCCACCGCCCGCTGTGTCTGGGCCCGCCACCGGGCCGTGACCGGTACCCGGACGTCACCCATGCTGTCGTGCTCGATGCGGTATTCCTGCTCGCTCATGCGCCCGTTCTCCCGATGCTCGTCGCCCGTGCCCTGTACCGCACGTGCCCTGTACCGCATACTGGGGCCGCGTCCCGGCGAGATGCCGCCTGGACGCGGCCCCAGGGCCGACCTTAGGACATGTCGGGACCCCTGCTATAGGGGGCCGTTCGGGGTCTCCGTCACCTTGCCTTCGGCGAGGTTCCTGAGGGGAACGTCGGGGCTTCGGCGCAATGCGGGGAAGGGTGGCTCCGACGAGTCTGGTGTGAGGGGCGGTCCGGGCTCAGCCGGCGGCGCGCTCGCGGGTACGCATCTCCCGGCGAAGCTCCGGCGGCAACGCGAAGAGAAGGTGCTCGTCCGCGGACGTGACCTCCTCCACATCGGTGAAGCCCCGCTCGGCGAGCCAGGCCATCACGCCGGTGACGAGTTCCTCCGGCACCGATGCGCCACTGGTGACCCCGACGGTCTCGACACCATCGAACCAGCTCAGGTCCACCTCGGTGGAGTCGTCCACGAGGTAGGCGGCCGGGGCGCCGGCGTCGAGCGCGACCTCGACCAACCGGACCGAGTTCGAGGAGTTCCGCGAGCCGACGACGATGACCAGGTCGACCGCGCCGGCGATCTCCTTGACGGCGACCTGGCGGTTCTGCGTGGCGTAGCAGATGTCGTCGCTCGGTGGACCCTGCAGATGCGGGAAGCGCTCGCGCAGCGCGTCAACCGTCGTCATCGTCTCGTCGACGGACAGTGTGGTCTGGGAGAGGAAAGCCACCCGCTCCGGATCGCGGACCTTCACCCCGGCGGCGTCCTCGGGCCCGTCCACGAGGTGGATGCGGTCCGGAGCCTGCCCGGTGGTGCCGACGACCTCCTCGTGGCCCTCGTGGCCGATGAGGAGGATGTCGTAGTCCTCACGGGCGAACCGCCTGGCTTCAGAATGCACCTTGGTGACCAGAGGGCACGTGGCGTCGATTGTGCGGAGCTCGCGCACCGCCGCSTCTTCGTGCACCGTTGGTGCCACTCCGTGGGCTGAAAACACGACGGTGGCGCCGTGCGGCACCTCGTCGGTTTCGTCCACGAAGATCGCGCCCTTGGCCTCCAGCGTCTTCACGACATGAAGGTTGTGAACGATTTGTTTGCGTACGTAGACCGGTGAACCGTACAGCTCTAGTGCTTTCTCCACGGTCACGACGGCTCGATCGACACCAGCGCAGTAGCCGCGCGGTTTGGCAAGAAGGACCCGGCCCATGGGTGGGAGTCTACGCGGCGGCGGGCGGCCGGGAAGTCGGCTAGGCGATGCATCACCCGATGGCGACATCGTCCGGTCCGGCCGTGGGGAGGGCCGCCGACCGTTGTGGGGTGAGGCTGTGGGGTGAGGCTGTGGGGCGTGGTTGTGGGGCGTGGTTGTGGGCGAGGTTACGGTGCCCGGGTGGCACTGACATCGTCCCCGGAACAGCCGCTGCCGGTCCGCAGCGTGTCGCGCGCGCTGGGAGACTGGATCAACCGGCTGGGGCGGGTGTGGGTCGAGGGGCAGGTGACCGGGATCGTTCGCCGTCCCGGGATGGGAACGGTCTTCCTCACCCTGCGGGACCCGGTCGCCGACGTGTCCCTGCGGGTCACCTGCCCGCGCGCGGTGTGCGACGCGGTGGGGCCGGCGCTCGTCGACGGGGCCCGCGTCGTGGTGTGGGGCAAGCCGTCGTTCCACCCCGGCCGAGGCACGCTGGCCCTTGCGGTTGTTGAGATTCGCCCGCTCGGCGCCGGTGCGCTGCTGGCCCGGCTCGAACAGCTCAAGGCCACGCTGGCGGCCGAGGGGCTGTTCGCCGCGTCCCGTAAGCGGCGTCCTCCGTTCCTCCCGGCGGCCGTCGGTCTGATCACCGGGCGGGCCAGCGCGGCGGAGCGGGACGTGGTCGAGAACGCGCGCCGTCGCTGGCCGGCGGTGCGCATCGTGTTACGAGAGGTGGCCGTCCAGGGGCCTCTCGCGGTCGCCCAGGTCATCGACGCGCTGCGGGAACTCGACGCGCGCGCCGAGGTGGAAGTGATCGTCATCGCTCGTGGCGGCGGGTCGCTGGAGGATCTGCTGCCCTTCTCCGACGAGGCGCTGCTGCGGGCTGTCGTGGCCGCGTGTACCCCGGTGGTGTCGGCAATCGGACACGAGCAGGACACCCCTTTGCTCGATTTCGTCGCCGACGTCCGCGCCTCCACGCCGACGGACGCGGCGAAGAGGGTGGTGCCGGACGTCGGTGAGCAGGCGATCGCGGTCGCCCAGCTGCGGGCCCGGGCCCGGCGGGTCGTCGAGCACCGACTCGACCGGGAGGAACGTTGGCTGGCGGACACCCGGGGACGCCCCGTGCTCGCAACGCCCACGCGCGACGTGGACCGCAGAGCGGACGACGTGTCGGCGCTCCTCGCCCGTTCGCGCCRCTGCGTCCGCCACGTGATAGATGTGACCGGGAACGATCTGGCCGCCACCCGCGCCCGGATGCGCGCGCTGTCGCCGGCGGCGACCCTCGACCGCGGGTACGCCGTGGTGCAGCGCACCGTGGATGGTGCGGTTGTGCGCGGACCTGCCGAGGTTGCGGCCGGGGACGGGCTCGCCATCCGGGTGGCGGGCGGAACGCTGCGCGCGACGGTCGTGGACGGCTGAGCAGGCCCGGCGGCCCGGTCGGCTGGAGGGGCCGCTCGCTCAGGAGATCAGGAGACGTCCAGGAGATCAGGAGACGCTCAGGAGAGTGGAGTCGCCGCGGCCAGTCGAGCGCGGGCGCCGTCGAGCAGTGCCTGACAGGTCTTGGCGAGCCCCTCGCCCCGTTCCCAGAGGATCAGTGACTCCTCCAAACTCACCCCGCCGGCCTCCAGCCGGCGGACGACCTCCTCGAGTTCGGCCCGCGCGACCTCGTAGGTGACCGGTGGGGCCGGGACGCCCGGCGGGAGGACATCGGCGGAGCCCGATGTGTGACCGGTAGGGCCGTCGTTGAATGCTTCGGGCATGGCCACCTCCGTGCCGCCTCCACAACCCTCTATCTTCCACAATCCTCTATAACGATGTCCGCTCAATCCGTGACCGCGCGGTTTCGGGTCGGTCCCGACCCGGCATCCACCGTTGGGCGACCCGGCGGCTAGGAGGCGCCGGCGTGGCGATTTCCCCTCCGCCTGACCAACATGATATCCAACAAGGAACAATCATGGCTGAACCCGGCCGGTCCGGTGGAGATCCATAGTACAAGGTCACTGCATGGCGTTTCAGGCCGGTCGCGGTCCGAGACGGACCAGACCGGCCTGGCACACCGGCCGTTACCCGTAGGACATCCAGTCCGGAGGTAGCAATGCCCGCGCTACGCCCGACGCCTCGTCGCAGACCTCTCGGCGACCTCGCCCGAGAGCACGCTCCGCCTTCGGTTGCCGCCGTGGGCGCCGTGCCGAGGGGTGGGATGATCGGGACGCGGGTTGGCGGCGCCCACCTCGGATGGCGGATGCCGGCGACGGGCCCGCTGCTACGTCGGGCGGCCGGGCTGGTCATCGGCATGGCGATTCTCATCCCCGCCGCCACCGCTCTGGAGGGTGGGGGCCAGCCACCGGCCGCAACGGCCGTCGCGCCCGCACGGCCTCCCGTCATCGCGGCCGCCGTCCAGCGCTGACCGGGTTCGCGCTGACCGGGCGGCTTGCATCGACCGGGCGGCTTGCATCGACCGGGCCCGTACCGGCGGCCCGATCAGTTCGTGGCGGCGGGAACGACCGGTCGCAGTGACGCGGCGAGGGTGACCAGATCGGCCTGATTCGCCCCGCCTTTGCCGCCTCCGTCATCCACGATCACGGTGACGTCGCCGTCGGTTCGGGTGAGCGCGAGATGCCCATCGCCGTCCCGGCGCTGCTGCCAGGCGACGCCTTCCACATCGACCGTGCCGTTGGCCGGTCGGTTCCCCAGGATCCGCTGGACCGCGGTGGGAGCGTTGCTCTCGACGAAGCGGGCGAACGTCCGATGGTCGGGCCGATCGACGACGTAGCCGATCGTCGCCTCGGCGGGACCACCATCGCCACCACCGGTGGGCAGCGTCAGGCGGATGGAGGTCGGCTTCCAGGAGGAGGGCAGGCCAGCCGGCCCGAGCGGGGAGTAGGGCGCCTGGCGGGCGAACGCCGCCATCGGCTCACTCGTCGCGACGACCTTGACCGCGGGCTCGTCGCCTCCGCGGGGCATGACGAAGACGACGAAGAGCAGGACACCCGCCATGACCACGGCGAGAGAGAGCGCCATGTCTCTGATCGTTTCCTGACCGCGTCGTCGTGCCACGTCCCCATCTTCCAGGTCCGAACCCCCGAATGGGCACCCGGACCACGTCTGGGCGGCTCGCGGGGGTGGTGGTGTGTTCAGACTCTCGCCCGGCTGGAGGGCCTTATCGGGGAGTGCGGGGCGAGAAACCGGCCAGATCGGGGCCTGCCGGGCAGCCGTCACGCCCCCTCCGCGTGACGGCTGCCCGATGCTCCGTTGGACGCGCGCACCGGGTTGAAGGTTGCGTGCCTCTTCGGCGGATTCGAGATGTCGTGTCGACGACAGGCCGGATTTGCCGGACGGCCGCGGGCGCACCTTCGCGGCGGGATAGGGTCATGGAGGTATATTCGGCGTCACTCCGGGCCTAGTTCGGGCGCCGACGGGGCTCCCGAACTAGGCTCGGGGCCGTGTCTTCCACTGCTGAATCCTCCGCCTCCAGGCCTTCCGACGCCTCGTCCGTGCCCGACACGCTGGCCGTGCAAGGGCAGGCTCCGGATCGCAAMCTCGCGCTCGAACTCGTCCGGGTAACCGAGGCAGCCGCGCTCGCCGCGGCGCGCTGGGTCGGCCGTGGCGACAAGAACGGCGCGGACGGGGCCGCCGTCGACGCGATGYGTCGACTGGTCGGCACCGTCTCGATGCGCGGGGTCGTCGTGATCGGCGAGGGGGAGAAGGACGAGGCCCCCATGCTGTTCAACGGCGAGGTGGTCGGTTCGGGCGAGGGCCCCGAATGCGACGTCGCCGTGGATCCCGTGGACGGTACGACGCTGACCTCTAAGGGGATGAATAACGCCATCTCGGTCATGGCGGTCAGCGAGCGTGGCTCGATGTACGACGCGAGCGCGTGTTTCTACATGGAGAAGCTGGTCACCGGCCCGGAGGCGGCCGGGGTGGTGGATATCGCGGCCTCGGTGGAGGACAACATCCGCGCCGTGGCGAAGGCCAAGGAGATCCTCCCGCGGGACGTCACCGTGGTGGTCTTGGACCGGCCCCGGCACAGCCAACTGGTCGAGCAGATCAGGGCGGCCGGCGCCCGGGTTAAGCTGATCTCCGACGGCGACGTCGCCGGAGCGGTGATGGCTGCCTCGGCGGACACCGGCGTGGACCTGCTGCTGGGGATCGGCGGCACTCCCGAGGGGATCATCACGGCCTGCGCCGTGACCTGCCTGGGTGGAGTGATCCAGGGCCGGCTGTGGCCGCGGGACGACGCGGAGTATCGCAAGGTTGCCGACCTCGGGGGCGACCCGGCCCGGGTACTGTCCACCCGGGACCTCGTCGACAGTGWCAACGTCTTCTTCGTGGCGACCGGCATCACGGACGGCGAACTGCTCGCCGGGGTGCGGTACCGGCCGGGCGGGGCAAACACGTCCTCGCTGGTGATGYGGTCACGCTCGGGCACCATCCGCCGGGTGGACAGCCAGCATCAGCTCACCAAGCTGCAGGCGTACTCCACCGTTCCGTTCTGAGCCGCCGCTGTCCCGTTCTGAGCCGCCGCTGTCCCGGTCGCAGCTTCGATCCAAGTCGCCGGTCCGGTCGGAGTTCCGTACAGTTTCCATGCTGTTCCTGGTCCGTTCCGACTCCGATCTGGTCGGGAGGTGGTCGCATGGTGCACTACCCGCGACCGTCCGTCCCCGCGAGGGTGTTCGCGCGCCTCGACCCCCCGGGACCGCACGGCAGCGCCGCGGAGGTCCGGACGCTGGTGGGTGCGGCACGCAGGTTCCTGCGCCATCCACGGCCCCCCGTTCTGCTTGGTTGCGTGGGGGCGCTTGCCGTCCTGCGGGTGGTCCGAGGCCCGTGGCGGATCCGGGACACCGGCGTCGCGGTGRCCGCCGTGGCGGCGCAGCCCTTCGTCGAGTGGAGTGTGCACCGGATACTGCTCCACGCCCGGCCGGGCGGTCGGCTGGGATCGATCGGTTACCAACTTGCCGGATACGGGCACGAGCAGCATCATCGCGATCCGACCAACCTCGACACGATGTTCCTGCGCCCCCGCGAGGTGATCAGCGGAACCGTCGCCGTCGCGGCGCCTGCGTTGCTCGGGCCGCCATGGGCGGCGACCGGCGCGCTCTGCCTCGGGATGGGTGCGCTCGTCTACGACTGGACGCATTTCCTCATCCATACCCGGGTCCCCCCGCGCACGGCCTACTACCGGCGGCTGTGGCGAGGGCATCGTCTGCACCACTACCGCAACGAGCGGTACTGGCTCGGGGTGACCAGTCCGCTCGGTGATCTGGCCCTGCGCACCGATCCGCCGCGGGACGCCGTGGCACTCTCGCCGACCGCCCGCGGGYGGGGTACCACCGCAGCCAGCCGTCCTGCCGCCACCCCGTCTGCTCAGTTTGTTCGGACTGCTCAGTTTGTTCGGACTGCTCAGTGCTCCGGCAGGGCCGGTGATGGCCAGCTGAGGTCGGGGGATGCGAGGCCGCCCGGGTCCCCGGTGCCGGTCACCGGGCCAGGATCGGGCTGACCGAGCCTGGGGGTGAAAAGACCAGGCGGGCGGGCCGCGCGCCGAAGCCGATGGGTGTGGGTCCGTGGCACCGTGGGAGGCGGCGCGGGCCGCCCGACGCCTTCCAACCACGCGCGAAGCCGGCTGTCGGGTGTGTTCGCCTCGACGGTCAACCGGGCGAGGGCGAAGCGGTCGTCGGCGGGATGCGAGAGGACGTCGCGTACCGCGCAGGCCGAACTGTAGCCGGCCGAGATCACAAGCTGGCGTACGGACAGGTCGTATCCGCCGAGKGGGTAGGCGAACGTGCGAGGTTCGTCCCCGGTCGCCACGGCCAGCCGGCGACGCGACAGCGTCAGTTCGGCGATCACGTCGGTCCGCGCCAGTTCGTCCAGCCGCCGTCCGGTGTGACCGGACCCGCCGATTTCTATCCCGAGACCCCGTATTCGATGCAGGTCGGTCCGGTTGAAATAGCCCGGATCACCGACCCGTGAACTGGTCACGAATACCGTCGCCGTCAGACCCGTCTCGGCCAGTCGGCGGAGAGCCTTCAAGGTTTCCACGCCGCCGTCGTCGAAGGTGATGATGACCGGGTTGGCCGGCGCGGTGGCCGCGCGCAGGGACGCGGCATATTTCGACACGGTGAGCGCCTGCCGGCCGGAGGCGGCGATGAGGGCGCAGTGCCGCATGAAGGTCGTGAAGGGGATTAGCCGACGTCGCGGGCCGCGTGGCGGCTGCGTGTCGAGAGACCGGTAGCGCAACATCGGGATCATCGGCGTTCGTCCCGCTGAGCAGGGACTGGCGGTCACCGGGGCCCGACCGGCTCACCAACGGACGGGACGTGCTCGCCGGAGAAAGCGTGAGACGTGCACGACAAGCGGGCCTCCCTACGTCCGCCGCCTCCGGGGATGCGGCACCCGATATGCCAGTGGAAGTGCACCTGAACGGTGGGTGCGTGATGCGGCATGGAATCTAGCACGAGCTGTGGCAATAGGTTCCGTCGCGTTGCCGGTGTTTGTCGTCGGCCGTTCCATCTACATGCCTTTTATTGTTTTTATTGATGGCATGGATTTGCTTGTGGGGTGGTTGTGGCGGTACGGCCGACCTGGCGTGGGGAAGCGGCGTGGGGAAGCGGCGGTCCGGGCTACAGCGGCCGGCGTCGGCGCTCGGCGGACGACTGCGCGAGGGAACGTTGCCGCTCGCGGCGCGCCACTTGGGCGCGGCGACCCCGGAAGAGCGCGATGACGACTACCAGGATGAAGGCCGTCAGCAGGATCGGAGCGTGAAGGATCATCTCCGAGCCGACATCGATGGCCTTGTTGCGCAGGCCGGAGCCGCCGTTCCCGGCCGCGGGGTTCAGGTAGCCGACGCCGAGGGTGATGAGCGCGTAGGCGAGCGGCGGCATGATCACCACGCCGATGAGGTCATCCGCATGCACGCGGACCGCGGCGAGGACGCACGAGCCGATGAACAGCACGCCGAAGGCGAACTTCAGGGAACCGAAGATCGCGGAGTCCGCGATGGCACCGAGCCCACCGATGACGAGGACGAGGATGCCGGTGCCGAGCGCGGTGAGGCCCCGGCGGCTGCCCGTGAACAGCGTGGGCGGCGGCCCACTCGCCCGACCGCGCGAGCTGCGAGCGTACAGATCATCATGCCCGCGAGCGCGTGCGGATCTGCCCGGCGGTCCGGCCGACTGCCGGTGAGGCGGCACACTCACGAAGGCAAGGTACCGCCCGCAGATTTCCAATGCGTCAGGGCGATGCACCAGACATGCGCATCGGCTCTCGCATTTGAGCTTTCGGTGTCGATCTCACTGCTTTCCGTTGCTTAATCCTCCTTATGCTGGTCGTTCGCGTCCCATCTGGCCGGATCTGCGCCGTCAGGGGTCTGGTACCCGACATCGATTCCGGGGTCCTCCATGGCGCCACCCCGCCCGGTCGTCGCGCCCTCCCCGGTGCTCCTCAGGAGCTCGGCGGCGGACAGCGGCCGCACGCCGGTCTCTACCGGAACCGGACTGGGGAGCCCCGCCTCGACGACTTCCATGGCCGCGAGCCGGCGGGCGGGGGTCAGCACCCGGCTTTCCAACGAGCCGACGGTGGCGTTGAAGTCCCCCACCGCCCGGCCGAGCGAGCGACCGAGGCGATCGACGTGTTCGCCCAGGGTGCCGAGGMGGGTGTAGAGGTCGCGACCCAGCTCGAAGATCTCCTTCGTCCGTGCGGTCAGCGCATCCTGAGTCCAAGCGTGGGCGATGGTCCGCAGCATAGCGATCAGCGTGGTTGGGGTGGCGATGATGACCTTCTTGCCTGCGGCGTGTTCGAGCAGGCCGGGATCGTGATCGAGGGCAGGGGCCAGGAACGCCTCGGCGGGGACGAAGAGCACCACGAACTCCGGGGATGACGGCAGCCGCCGCCAGTAGGACTTGGCGCCGAGGCCGTCGACATGCGCACGCAGATGGCGGGCATGGGCGGCCATCCGGCGCGCGCGATGCTCCTCGTCCGTCGTGTCGGCGGCCTCCAGGAACGCGCTGAGCGGAACCTTCGCGTCGACGACCACGTTGCGGCCACCGGCAAGGTGGACGACCATGTCGGGCCGTTGCGGGCCGTCGTCGCCCTGGATCGTCATCTGCTCGGTGAAGTCGCAGCGGTTGAGCATGCCGGCCACCTCCGCCACCCGGCGCAGCTGCATCTCGCCCCAGGCACCGCGGGCCTGGGGCCGGCGCAGCACGGTCACGAGCGCGGCGGTCTGCGACCGGAGGTTCTCCGACGCCTCGCGGGCGAACCGCACCTGCTCGACGAGTGCCGCGTAGGCCTCAGTGCGCGCGGTCTCCAGCTCCCGCAGCCGGTCCTCCATCCGCCCGAKAGCCTCCCGCAGCGGCGTCACCATGCTCTCGACCGCCGAACGACGGGCGTCGAGGTCGCCGCGGGCGCGGGCGCCGGCCTCGTCCAGCCGGGCRGAGGCCAGCTCTACCAGCTGACGGCTCGCGCCCTCCAGAGCCTGCGCGGACAGCGCTCGGAAGCTCTCGGCAAGCCGGTCCTGGCTCTGCTCGACCAGCGCCACCCGCTCGCCCGCCGCTCGCTGCTCGTACTCCAGCGCGGTGCGCAGGCTGGACACGTCCGACTCGGCCAGCATCGCACGCTCGGCAGCGGCGGCGGCGGTCTCCCGGGCCTGGTCGCGCTCCCGCACGGCGGTGGCGTGCGCAGCCGTGAGCGCGGCAACCCGCGGCTCGGCGAAGCGGCGCGCGGCGGCGAATCCGCCCATGGCGCCGAGAGCCAGCCCGATCAGGGCCAGCAGCGCGCTGGTCGTGTCCACGGGAGAGAGGCAATCACGGCCCTCCGACAGTTTCGCGCGGTTTCGCGGTGAGACGGTCCCCGGCCGGGAAGCTGCCCGGCCGGGCCCTTCCCGGCGAGCGGCCGTGGGGCCTAGTAGCCGTGGGGCCTGTAGCCGTGAGGTCCGTAGCCGTGAGGTCCGTAGACTGACCGGCCATGGGCTTGTCGATCGGGATCGTCGGGCTGCCCAACGTCGGCAAGTCCACGTTGTTCAACGCCCTGACGCGCAATGAGGTGCTGGCCGCGAACTACCCGTTCGCGACGATCGAGCCGAACGTGGGCGTGGTCGGGGTGCCCGATCCGCGTCTCGGCGAGCTCGCGAAGCTCTACGACAGCGCCCGGACGGTGCCGGCCACGGTCAGCTTCGTGGACATCGCCGGTCTGGTCCGAGGCGCGTCCGAGGGGCAGGGCCTGGGTAACCGCTTCCTCGCGAACATCCGCGAGTCCGACGCGGTCTGCCAGGTCGTCCGGGTGTTCTCCGACCCCGACGTGGTGCACGTCGAGGGCAGGGTCGACCCGGCCGACGACATCGAGACGATCAACACCGAGCTGATCCTCGCCGATCTGCAGACCGTTGACGCGCGCCTGCCGAAGCTGGAGAAGGAGGCCCGTGCYGACAAGGCGAAGCAGCCGTTGCTGGCCGCGGTGAAGGCCGCGCGCGAGGTGCTTGACGCCGGCCGCACGCTGTCCTCGGAACCGAAGATCGATCGCGACGCCCTGCGGGAGCTTTTCCTGCTCACCGCCAAGCCCTTCCTCTACGTCTTCAACGTCGACGAGGACGTCCTCGCCGATCCCGGTCGGCGCAAGGAACTTGTCGGCTCCGTCGCGCCCGCGGACGCGATCGTGCTGTGCGCCAAGGTCGAGGCCGAACTGGCCGAGCTCGACGAGGCCGACGCCGCGGAGCTGCTGGCCTCGCTCGGCCAGGAGGAGAGCGGCCTTGCCCAGCTGGCCCGGATCGGTTTCCACACCCTGGGGCTCCAGACGTTCCTGACGGCAGGCCCGAAGGAGGCCCGGGCCTGGACCATCAGAGCCGGGGCGACCGCGCCGGAGGCCGCCGGGGCCATCCACACCGACTTCCAGCGCGGCTTCATCAAGGCCGAGATCGTCTCGTACRACGCCCTGATCGCGGCCGGTTCGATGGCCGCCGCCCGCGCGGYCGGCAAGGTGCGCATGGAGGGCAAGGACTACGTGATGGCCGACGGCGACGTCGTGGAGTTCCGCTTCAACGTCTGATCAGGGGCCGTTCCCGTGTGATGAGAAGCACCTACCGCGTGGCGACATGCCTGTTGAGACCGCGGCCGTTCAACCAGATCACGCGAAGCACGGTGATAATGATCTATCTATCTTCAATGGTATAGACGATGAGTCTCCAACCGTCACCGAAGGTTGCTATCCACTGATCGTCACGTTTTAGGCAGTCATCAGACCGTGCGTGACGGGTGCGGATGGCMGGGTGGGTACCAGATTTCGGCGATCACGGTCGGATCGCCGGCGGCAATGCGGCGTCGGTCCTCGTCGATGCCCRCCTGGATCTCCGGGTTGGCGCAAAGCACGGCCTGAGGCCACCAGCGGTCAATGACCCGGTGCAGCGGCGCCAGGTCAAGGGCGTCGTCGGCCTCGACAGCCGCCGCGTGGAACTCGGCTTCGAACTCGGCACGATGGTCAGGCCTGAGCGCGGCCCGGACCGCCGGACCGGTGCGCTCAACCCGGTTGCGTACCCCGTACGAGGGGATCGTGACATCCGCACTCATGAGATTGATTCTCGCCCGGCGCAGCCTCCCGACCGCTATGGCCGGACCGCGAAGGAATACGAGTCCGGAAGTAGCTTTGGGATCAACGTCCGCCTCTACAGCGAGGCTGTGGCCGCGGCCTGAAGATCTCCGGCGGCCGTGGTCACCGCGCTAAACGAGCTGCCGGGTGCCCCGGGTGGCCGCGGCGACGATCGCCTCGGCCGGTCCTCGCGCCCCGCTCGCCCGCCAGGCGGTGGCGACGGTCAGGGCTACGGCCGCCTGGAGCAGAAAGGACGGCGTCGGATCCGCGGGGAGGAAGGAGGCGGACATCACGATCACGTGGGTGCAGTAGAGGGTCAGCGTCATCGATCCGACGGCGACGAGCGGGATCAGCATCAGGGGCGGCAGCAGCCGGCTCAGGAGCAGGACGAACCCGAGCAGGGCGATCGCGGCCGCGCCGGTGTGCAGCAGATCGACGGGCGTGGACGAGTGCGGGGTGTCGACGGCCAGCCACCACCAGGTGTTCGTCGGGGTGCTGCCGTACAGCCCGGCGTCGAGGATGGACCGCACCGGCAGCGGCCCGACTCCCGCGACCTCGACGGGATCGACGGATTCGAGTGCGGCCATGCCCGCGGCGTGCCGGAGCAGGGCCCAGGAGACCAGCGACGCCGCCGCGGCGATCGTGCCACCCCCCGCGAGCAGGGCGGCGGCGACCCGCGTGGACCGTAGATCCAGCCGGCCGACCGCGAGTCCCACGCAGAGATACCCGAGCCAGGCAAGCGCCGGATAGAAGCCGGTGAAGCCCATCTCCAGAGTCAGGTTCACCGGGTGGGTGAACGCCCGGCCGAAGGTCGGGTCGGCAAGGGTCGGGGGTGGCAGATGGTCCCGGCTGAGGAGGCCCGCGGCCGGGACGACCGCGAACGCCAGCACCGTGACGACGACCAGCGCTGCGACCGGAGCCCGCAGCAGCGGCACGGCCAGGATGAACATCAGCGCGTAGTAACAGAGGATCACCGCGATGCCGGAGTGGGTGTAGCCGAGGGCGAGGCCGATCGTCCCGATGCAGACCGCTCGTGCCACGGTCGACGCGCGCGCCTGTGGCGCCGGCAGCCGGCCGGTCGACAGCGCCAGCGCCACCCCGGCGAGTACCGCGAAGGCCGCCGAGGCCCGGCCGGCGGCGAGCAGATGCGCGGGGGTCACCGCCCCGTCATCCCCGACCGCGGGATAGATGTGCGTCGCGACCATGCCGATCAGGGCGAGGCCCCGCGCCGCGTCGACTCCGCGTAGGCGGCTTTCCCCGGCGGCCTGCGGGTGACGGGGCTGAAGCATCGCGGGCACGCCCTTCAGACTGGTCTTCGGGCGGAGGTGGGTTTCGTCCGGCCCGCCGGGAGCGTTCCCGGGCCGACACGGGCACCGCGACCGTGGCTCGGCAGTCAACGACCGATGAGTGGCGAGGAGAGGAGGATGGCGTGATCTGCCATCTGGTGGGCCGGTCCGAGTGGGCGGCCGGGGCTGACGGGTACCGCCCGGCGAGCCTGGCATCCGAGGGGTTCATCCATTTCTCCGCCCCGGAGCAGGCCGTGGCAACCGCGAACCGGTACTACRCCGGGCGTGCGGACCTGCTGCTGGTCGTCGTCAACCCGGAGCGGCTGAGCGCGGAGCTGCGCTGGGAGCCGCCGGCGCCCGTGACGCCCGCCGGCCAGGCGCCCGCTGGGGGCACGCCCGCGCCAGGGGAGCTCTTCCCGCATCTCTACGGGACGATCGACACCGCAGCGGTGACGATCGTCGTACCGTTCCCGCCTGATCCGGATGGTGTCTTCCGGGTGCTGCCCAGTCTCTGGTGATCTCCACATCTGTTCGGTACGAGACGTCTGTTCGGTACGAGACATCTGTTCGGTACGAGCGCTCAGTACGAGACGCCGGCAGAGCGCAGGATCTGTGAGATCCTGCGGGCCAGGGCCACGTCCAGTTCGGTGACGCCGCCGACCGAGTGGGTCCAGACCGTGAAGGTCGTTGTTCCCGGGCCCCGCTCGACGACCGGATGATGGTTCATCACGTCCGCTGCCTGCATGACCTCGGCCACGATCGCGTCGGCCTCGTCCCCGTCCAGCATGATCTCCAACTGGATCCGGTCGGCGTCGCCGATCCAGCCGGGTAGTGCCGCCAGCGCCCCGGCGACTTCGGTGGTGTCCAGTCTGCTCGGCATACCGATTCCCTCCGGCTGGTGATTCTCTGATTCTCTGGCTTGGATTCTCTGGCTTGCGGTCCGCGTCCCGCCGCTCGGCGAGCCGTCTTGGTGGAGCCACCCGAAAGGGTCATCAGACACGATCCGCCGGGAACGGATCCACGGCTGGCCGGACTCTGGGAGAGTCCGGCACCATGAACGCGGATGTGGAGGGCTTGGATGCCCTCCCTTCTACCCATGGACGACGGCGTGGAACACCCGAGGACCGGGACGGCACCGACTCCCCGGTGGTGAAGGGACGTCTGGTCGTCGCCGTCGCGCTGCTCGACGATGATCGCCGGGTGCTGGCCGCCCGGCGCCGGGAACCGCATCCCTACGCCGGGATGTGGGAGTTTCCGGGCGGCAAGGTCGAGCCCGGCGAGCACGAGCTCGACGCGCTCGTCCGGGAGTGCCGGGAGGAGCTCGACGTCGAGATCGAGGTCGGTCCGCCGCTCGGTGAGGTCGGGCTGTCCAGCCCCGGATGGGTGCTGCGGGTGTGGCTCGGCCGGGTGACGCGCCAGCAGCCCCGGCTCGTCGAACATGACGAGCTGCGCTGGCTCGGCGTGGCCGAACTGGACGATGTCYGGTGGATGCCGGCCGACGGTCCCCTKGTGGCGGAGCTGCGCCGCGTGCTGTCGACTCCCGGATCGCTCTTCTGAACGTCGACTCTTCTGAAGGTCGGCGACGGGAGGTCGCGGACCGGTGAAGCCCCGGACCGGTGAAGCTCGTTGTGGCCGAGGCATCCGTGCCATGGGTGCACCCGTGCCATGGGTGCACCCGTACCATGAGTGGCGGTGCGACCGTTGCCGGTGTACGCGTGACGGGCAGATCGTCGTGCCGCGGCGCCGACACCATGGCGGACACTCGCCAGAACGTTCGCGTCACCGGTTCATGCGTTACCGTCGTTTCATGCGGTGACGTCGTCGTTGTTGCGGGGTCGCGAACCCCATGTCCGCCCCGGAGCGCATCACCGTGTCTCTTCGTGCCGATCTTCGAAACGTGGCAATCATCGCCCACGTCGACCACGGCAAGACCACCCTCGTCGACGCCATGCTGCGCCAGTCCGGCGCGTTCGGCGAGCATGCCGAGCTCACCGACCGCGTGATGGACTCGATGGACCTGGAGCGTGAGAAGGGCATCACGATCCTCGCGAAGAACACCGCGGTCCGTTACGGCGACATCACGATCAACATCGTTGACACGCCCGGTCACGCCGACTTCGGCGGTGAGGTCGAGCGTGGCCTGTCGATGGTCGACGGCGTCCTGCTGCTCGTGGACGCGAGCGAGGGCCCGCTGCCCCAGACGCGCTTCGTCCTGCGCAAGGCGCTCGCGGCGCGGCTGCCGGTGGTGCTCGTCATCAACAAGGTGGACCGGTCGGACGCCCGGATCGCCGAGGTGGTTGACGAGACCTACGAGCTCTTCCTCGACCTCGACGCCGACGAGGACCAGATCGACTTCCCGATCGTCTACTGCAACGCGAAGGCGGGTCGTGCCTCCACCACCCGCCCGGCCGACGGGGTGAGCCCGGACTCACCCGATCTCAAGCCGCTGTTCGACCTTCTGCTGGAGACCGTGCCGGCGCCGTCGTTTGATCCTGACTCGCCGCTGCAAGCCCTGGTCACCAACCTCGACGCGTCCCCGTACCTCGGCCGGCTCGCGCTGTGCCGGGTGCACAACGGCACGATCAAGCGTGGTCAGCCGGCGACGCTGTGCCGGGCCGACGGCAGCCAGCAGCGCGTCAAGATCAGCGAGATGCTGATGACGCAGGCGCTCGAGCGGGTACCGGCGGAGTCGGCCGGGCCGGGCGACATCATCGCCATCGCCGGCATCCCCGACATCACGATCGGGGAGACCCTCGCCGACGCCGATGATCCCCGGCCGCTGCCGGTTATCACCGTTGACGAACCGTCCATCAGCATGACGATCGGCATCAACACCTCCCCGCTCGCCGGCCGTTCCGGCAAGAAGCTGACGGCGCGGCTGGTCAAGAACCGGCTGGACGCCGAGCTCGTCGGCAACGTGTCGATCCGGGTCCTGCCCACCGAGCGGCCGGACACCTGGGAGGTGCAGGGCCGCGGGGAGCTGCAGCTCGCCGTGCTTGTCGAGCTGATGCGGCGCGAGGACTTCGAGCTGACCGTCGGCAAGCCGCAGGTCGTCACCCGCACTGTCGACGGTAAGATCCACGAGCCGGTGGAGCGCCTCACCATCGACGCGCCCGAGGAGTTCCTCGGCACGCTGACCCAGCTGCTCGCGCTGCGCAAGGGCCGGGTCGAGCAGATGGTCAACCACGGCACCGGCTGGATCCGGCTGGAGTACCYGGTCCCGGCCCGCGGGCTGATCGGGTTCCGGACCGAGTTCCTCACCGAGACCCGCGGTACCGGGCTGCTGCACCACGTCTTCGACCGGTACGAGCCCTGGTTCGGGGAGCTGCGCACCCGGGCGACAGGCTCCATGGTCGCCGACCGCAGCGGGGTGGCGACCGCATACGCCCTGTTCAACCTCCAGGAACGCGGCACGATGTTCGTCGGGCCGACGACCGAGGTCTACGAGGGCATGATCGTGGGTGAGAACTCCCGGGCGGACGACATGGACGTCAACCCGACCAAGGAAAAGAAGCTCACCAACATGCGTTCATCCACCGGCGACGAGCTGGTCCGGCTCACCCCGCACCGGATACTCACCCTTGAGCAGGCGCTGGAGTTCTGCCGCGAGGACGAGTGCGTGGAGGTCACCCCGGGCTTCGTGCGTCTGCGCAAGGTGGCGCTGACCGCCGCCGAGCGCGAGAAGATCCGCTCCCGCCGCCGAGCCTGAGCGGTCCCTACATTGCGGCAAAGCTACCCATAGGGTCGTCAATGTGACGACAGCTACCCCATCATCACCCTCTACTGCGCCACTTCCCACCCGGCGGGCGATGTTCGTGCACGCCCACCCCGATGACGAGGTGATCTCGACGGGGATCGCGCTTGCCTCGTACGCCGCCTCCCCCGACACCCACGTCACCCTCGTGACGTGCACGTTGGGGGAGGAGGGGGRGGTACTGGTGCCCGAGCTGATCCATCTGCGGGCGGATCGGGGCGACCAGCTCGGTGGCTACCGGATCGGCGAGCTGGCCGGTGCCTGCGCCGCGCTCGGCATCACCGACCAGCGCTTTCTTGGCGGTCCCGGGCGTTGGCGGGACAGTGGGATGATCGGCACCCCCGCCAACGACCATCCCCGCTGCCTGTGGCGGGCGGACCTGGACGAGGCCGCGGCGGAGCTGGTGCGGATCGTGCGCGAGGTCCGGCCGCAGGTGCTCGTCAGCTACGACGCCCGTGGTGGTTACGGGCACCCCGATCACATTCGGGCCCACGAACTCACCCGGCGGGCCTTCACCGACGCCGCCGACCCGTCCTTCGCCCCGCAGGCCGGTTCGGTCTGGCAGGTCGCCAAGCGCTACGAGACGGCGCTGGCGCGATCGAGCGCCGTCGCGGGCTTCGAGTACTTCCGCGATTCCGCCGCTGAGAGCAACCCGTTCGCGGGTCTGACGTCCGTGGACGAGTTGGGGGTGACGCTTGTCGACGATGCGGACATCACGACCGAGCTCTCCGCTCCCCACTTCTTCGAGGCGAAGATCGCCGCCATGCGGTCGCACCGGACGCAGATGAGCGTTGACGGGTTCTTTTTCGCGCTCGCCGACGGCATCGGCCAGCGAGCCTGGAGTGTCGAGCACTTCGTGCTGGCCGAGGGCGCCCGGGGGCCGGGGGACGGTCCGGACGGGCGGGAGCGGGACCTGTTCGCCGGTCTCGTGTGCGAGCCCTGATCGGCTCCGGTGCCCCGGCCCGCTGACGCCCCGGCCCGATCGTCTGCTGCCTGCCTGCCTGCCTGCCTGCCTGCCCGCTGGCCGATCGTCTGCTGCCCGCTCGCCTGCCCGCCCGCTCGCCCGCTCGCCGCGGTGGCACAGGCACCTCGGTGGGAATGTTCTGGACGGCCCCGTGTTCGTAACGCTGTAATCAATGTAAGTGTGGCGTCGGCCGAGGAGGTCGGATGCGGACCAGACGTGCCAGGGGGGACGGACCCGACCCGACGCGGCCCGGTGGTTCCTTGCCGGTCGAGCCGCTGGACGCCTACTCCGCGGTCGTGACCCGGGTGGCCGCGGCGCTGACCCCGTCAGTGGCCAGCCTACGGGTGCGTACCCGGCGCGGCGCGGGAGCCGGCTCCGGGGTGGTGTTCACCGACGACGGGTTCCTGCTGACCTCCGCGCACGTCGTCGAGGGGCATCGGGCCACCTCCGGAGCACCGGTCGGGCTGGCGCAGTTCGCGGACGGCACCGAGCGCGAGGTCGACCTGGTGGGTGCCGATCCGCTCTCGGACCTGGCCGTGCTGCGGGCCCGGGGCACGACCCCGCCGGCTGCCGTCCTCGGGGACGCCGCGGGTCTGCGGGTCGGCCAGCTCGTCGTGGCCGTCGGCAACCCGCTGGGGCTCACCGGCAGCGTGACCGCCGGGGTCGTCAGCGCCCTCGGCCGGTCGTTGCCGACCCGTTCGGGCTCGGCCGTGCGGGTGGTCGACGAGGTGATCCAGACCGACGCGGCTCTCAACCCGGGTAACTCCGGCGGGGCGCTGGTCACGGCCGACGCCCGGGTGGTGGGAGTGAACACCGCCGTCGCCGGTGTCGGCCTGGGGCTGGCTGTCCCGGTGAACGACACGACGAGGAAGATCCTCGCCGCGTTGATGCGCGACGGCCGGGTCCGCCGGGCGTACCTGGGGGTCGCGGGGGCGGGTGTTCCGTTGCCACCCGCCGTGGCCGAGCGGATCGGGCAGYGCCACGGTGTCTGGCTGGCCGAGGTGGTCGTCGGCAGTCCGGCCGGGATCGCCGGGCTGTTCACCGGGGATCTCGTCCTGTCGGTGGCCGGGACGCCCGTCGTCGCTCCGGGTGATCTCCAGCGGCTGCTGACCGAGGGCACGATCGGCCGGCCAGTGGAACTCACGGTGTGGCGGCGGGGCGCGTTGGTGGACGTGATCGTCGTACCCGCCGAGTTGGTGATCGCCTGAGGACCGAGATCTGCCACCGGGGTCCGCTACGGGGGTCTCGGGGCTGGGGCCTCGGGGCTGGTCGGCCTGACCGGGCGGGCCTGGCGGACGATGTCCTACTGTCGGAGAATGCCCCGTCCCAGCGCCGGTCCCCGCCGGACGCCGCCCTCAACCCGGTTGCAACGACAGCCGGCACGGCCGTCGTTGCAACCGTCCCCGGACCCGCAACCCGGCAGGGCCTTTCTGACCGCCTCCTACACACTGGGGGTGTTTCTGGGGGTCGGGCTGGGTCTCTACGGCGTCTTCCTCGTTCCCGCCGGTCCGCGGCCGGGGGGGATGCTGCTGTCGCTCGGCGTACTGGTCGCGCTGGTGGGCAACGGGGGTGCCGCGCTGCTGGTGCGGTGGCTGACGGGCACCCGGCTGGGACCCACGACCGTGCTCATCGGCTGGGCCGTCGTCGTGCTGCTGTTCGCCAGCTCCCGCCCCGAGGGGGACCTGCTGTTGCGGGCGAGCGGATCTGGCTACGCGTTCCTGTTGCTCGGGGCACTGAGCCCGATCGCGGTCGCCGTCCTCGTCGGGGCACGGCGGGGGCTCACGGCGCTTCCTCCCGGTTGCTGAGCACCGGTCCGGTCACCCGGTCACCGGGTCGCCTGTCTCGCCCTGGGAGATGTCACCGGCTCTTGTGATGTGGGAGATGTCACCGGCCCTTGGGGACTGTCGCCCACGTGGTGAGCGGAGCGGGTAGCGTGGCCGGGTGGGTAGCCCTGCGCACCGTGGAGAGAACCGGGCCGGCGCGCCCGCCTCTCCGGTCTCTCCGGTCTCTCCGGTCTTCCAGGTCTCCCAGGCCGACCGGTCGATCCTGCGGACGGCGGACTTCCGCAGGGCGGTCGGCAGGTTCGCTACCGGAGTGACGGTTCTCACGACCGTCGCCGACGGTCGCCATCTCGGCATGACGGCGAACTCGTTCGTCTCGGTCTCCCTCGACCCGCTGCTGGTGCTCGCCAGCATCCGCCGGGACGCCCGCTTCCACGGTCCGCTCATGGCCTCGGGGGTGTGGGGAGTCTCGGTGCTCGCCGAGGACATGGCCGAGACGTCGCGCTGCTTTGCGAAACGCGCGTATGACCAGCCCGGCGACATGTTCGCGGGATGGGAGCACTCGATCGGGCCGGAGACCGGAGTGGTCCTGTTCGACGGCGCGCTGTCGGTCTTCGAGTGCCGGACGGTCACGACCCATCCCGGGGGGGATCACACCCTCGTCCTCGGTGAGGTCGTCTCGTTCGCCCAGCCGCGGGACGATGTCGGACCGCTCGTCTTCTACGACGGGCGCTACCTCGACCCGGTCGGTGCGGATACGGGAGGAACAGAGGCGCAGAGGGAAACAGACGGTTCCCGAAGCTAACAGGCGCTTCCCAGAGCTAACGGACGGTTCCCGGGCGGGCGGACGGTCTCCGGGGCTAGTTGAGCCGGGCGCGGGCCGCGGCGGCGGCCTGGCGGGCGGCCGCCGCGGCGGCTGGCTCGACCGCGGCCACCGTGTCGGCGAACGCGGTCAGATCGGTGGCCCCGCCGAGAAAGTCGCCCAACCGGACGCGGAGCTCGCCGCGCTCCCGGCGCAGGCTCGCCGGGTGGTGGGGGAGCAGCAGGGACAGCTCGACGGCCCACAGCCGCATGTGCGGCGCGTCCGAGCGGGCCCCGAGGATCCGGATGTTGCCGAGGATCCGGGTGAGCACGTCCTGCGCGCTCATCGGGGCGAGGTGGGCACGGGTGAAGGCGAACCCGGCCGCGCGTACCTTCTCCGCGGCGTCGTGCACCGTCAGTAGTCGACCGGCGGCGAACGGATCGACGAGCACGTGGTCCTGGGGGGAACCCACCGCGACCACGACGTGCCCCGGAAGCCCGACAGGATAGGCGGGGACCCCGAGCCGGGCGGCCACCTCCAGCCAGACGACGGAGAGCAGGATCGGCAGGCCGCGCCGCCGGCGCAGCACATCGGGGAGCAGCGAGGAGCGCAGGTCGGTGTAGTCGTCCTCGGCCCCGGCGAAGCCGGCGGCGAGCCCCAGGGACTCGTGCAGCGTCTCGGCGGCGATCCTCGGATCGAAATTCCCCGCTCCCGGGCCGAACCCCTCCAGGCGCCCTGCCGCCTCGGATCCGGATTCCGGCTGTGCCTGCCCCGGTGCGCCGGTCTGGCGTGCCACCGGCGTACCGTGCTCGGCCCGGGGGAACCGGGGCCGTCGGCTCGAGGTCGTCCGCGCGGCGAGCAGTGGACGGGCCTGCGCGGCGAATGCGTCGAGGGCGCTCAGGGTGGCGGTGGCGTCGGGAGCGTCGGCTGCCGGGTCGACCTCGGCGGCGAGCAGATGGCAGGCGACCGCCAGGTCGATCGGCTCGCGGCGCACGACCTCGGCGAACCTGCCGCGGCTGCGGGTGCTCACGAGAGCTCGCTCGGAGCGTTCACGCCAGGGGCGGCCGTCTCCGGGGCAGCCGCCCCTGGTGGGGCAGCAGCCTTCAGGCCGGGCACCTTCGGATCGGGCGTGTCCGGATCGGGTGTGTCCGGGACGGTCGTCCCCAGGACAGTCGCCCCCGCGATAGTCGCCTTCGGGGTAGTCGTATTCAGGGTAGTCGTATTCGGGACAATCTCCATGAGAGCCGTCGTATCCGGGACATTCCGCGTACGTCGTGTCGGTGGGCGGGGTGGGATGACGCGTGCCGCTACGACGGCATCCTCGGTAACCTGGACGAGTGTGCCCTCGGCAGTGACAACCGTGAGCACGCCCGATGACCATGACCGCAACGTTCCGAGAACATCACTGAGGGATACCGGTCCGGGGATGCGGTGGCGAAGCATAACTCGCGCGCCAACATCGGCCGGAGTGATGCGGACGACATACACCACCAGCGCACGCCCTTGTTGTCGACACGGAACTGTCCAGGTCGATACTAAGGACTCAGTCGCCCGTGAGCCCGAGGAGGAAAACCGGTGACCTACGTCATCGCAGAGCCCTGCGTCGATGTCAAGGACAGGGCCTGCATCGAGGAGTGCCCGGTCGACTGCATCTACGAAGGCGGACGGATGCTCTACATCCAGCCTGACGAGTGTGTCGACTGTGGTGCCTGTGAGCCGGTCTGCCCGGTGGAGGCCATCTACTACGAGGACGACGTTCCCGATCAGTGGAAGGGGTACACCGACACCAACGCGAACTTCTTCGAGGAGCTCGGGTCGCCTGGCGGCGCATCTAAGGTCGGCGCCCTGGACTTCGACCCGCCGACGGTCGCCGCGCTGGCTCCTCAGGGCGAGTCCTGAGCGGCCCTGGGAGACCCGGCAACATCTCCGGAGTCCCGCGGTCACCGGCCCGGTCCCGGGTGCGACTGCCCGACTTCCCGTGGGACCAGCTGGTCTCCTTCAAGGAGAAGGCCCGGCTGCATCCCTATGGGTTGGTCGACCTCTCGGTGGGTACTCCGGTCGACGCCACGCCGGCCGTCGTGCAGCAGGCGCTGGCCGGCTCCGCTGACGCTCCGGGGTACCCGCTGACCGCGGGTACCCCGGAGCTGCGCGAGGCGGCGGCCGGCTGGCTGGCCCGCCGGCTCGGCGTGCTCGTCGACCCGGGCGCGGTGCTGCCCGTGCTCGGGACGAAGGAACTGGTGGCCCAGCTCCCCGGTCAGCTCGGGCTCGAACCCGGTGACCGGGTGTGGGTGCCGACCCCGGCCTATCCAACCTACGAGGTCGGCGCGCTGCTCGCCCGCTGCGAACCGGTGGCGGGCCCGGCCGACGGGGTGACCCTGATCTGGTTGAACTCGCCGGGGAACCCGACCGGGCGGGTGCTCACGGTCGACGAGATGCGCGCCGTGGTCACCTGGGCGCGGGAGCGCGGTGTGATCGTCGCCAGCGACGAGTGCTACATCGAGCTGGGCTGGGAGAGCCGGCCCGTCTCGGTGCTGCACCCCGACGTGTGCGGCGGCTCCCACGAGGGACTGCTGGCGGTGCATTCGCTGTCGAAGCGGTCCAACCTCGCGGGCTACCGGGCCGGGTTCGTCACCGGTGACCCGGCCCTGGTCGAGGGTCTCCTCGCGGTCCGCAAGCACGCCGGCTTCATGATGCCGACGCCCGTGCAGGCCGCCATGGCGGCTGCGTACGCCGACGACATGCATGTGGCGGATCAGCGGGCGCGCTACGCCAACCGGCGGGCCGTCCTCGCGGCGGCGCTCGCGGTCGCGGGTTTCACCATCGATCACAGCGAGGCCGGCCTCTACCTGTGGGCAACCCGGGGTGAGGAGGCCTGGGCCACGGTGGACGCGCTGGCCGAGGTCGGGATACTCGTCGCGCCCGGGACGTTTTACGGGGAGGCTGGCCGGTATCACGTCCGGATCGCCCTGACCGCCGCGGACTCGCAGGTGGCGACCGTTCCCGAGCGGATGACGATGCTGTCGCCGGTCGCCGCCACGGGGCAGCCCGGCCATGGCGCTCGGCCCGGCCATGGCGCTCGGCCCGGCCGTGGCGCTCGGCCTGACCATGGCGCTCGGCCCGGCCGTGGCGCTCGGCCTGACCATGGCGCTCGGCCCGGCCGTGGCGCTCGGCCTGACCATGGCGCTCGGCCCGACTACGGTCAGYCGGTCACTCAGGGCAGCTATGGGGGTGCCGAGCCGGACATCCGTTAGCACCCGGCCCGGATCCGCGGCCCCGCCATCTCGTGCGGCCGGGGTCACCTCGTAGGGTCGGGCTTGTGAGCGCCTCGAACACATCCCTCGACTCTCCGATCGATCCCGCCGTCGACGAACTGTGGGAACGGCGGGCGGAGCTGACCCCCGCCGACGCCGACGCCCGCAAGATCGTGGTGGCCGCCGTCGACRCCATCGATGCGGGAGTGGCCCGGGTCGCCACGGTCACCGTGGACGGCTCGGTCGCCGTTGACGAGCGGGCCAAGCGGGCGATCCTGCTGTCCTTCAAGGTTCTCGCCATGGTCGAGTCGTCCGCGGGCGACTTCCACTTCCATGACCGGGTGCCGCTCAAGACCCGGTTCGACAGCGTGCGGGTGGTACCGGGCGCGATCGTGCGCTGGGGCGCGCACGTCGAGCCCGGGGCCGTCCTCATGCCGAGCTACACCAACATCGGCGGCTACGTCGGCGCCGGCACCCTCGTCGACACCTGGGCCACGGTCGGATCCTGCGCCCAGGTCGGCCGCAACGTGCACCTGTCCGGTGGGGTCGGGCTCGGCGGGGTCCTGGAGCCGCCGAACGCGGTCCCCGTCGTCGTCGAGGACGACGCCTTCGTCGGCAGTCGCTGCATGGTGGTGGACGGCGCGCGGGTGCGCCGCGGGGCCAAGCTCGGCGCCGGGGCGATCCTGACCGCCTCCACCCATGTCTTCGACGCCGCGACCGGCGCGGAGTACCCGCGCGGGGAGATCCCGGAGCGGGCGGTCGCGGTCGGTTCCAACCGGGTGAAGTCGTTCCCGGGCGGAGAGTTCGCGATGCCCTGCATCCTGGTGCTGCGGACGCTCGCCGAGGGCGAGATCCACGACAAGCTGGCGTTGAACGACATCCTGCGGGAGCATGGCGTCGCCGGCTAACGATCTTGTTGCCGGCTGGCGTCCTGTCGCCGGTTAATGATCTTATCGCCGGTTAACGATCCGCTGGCCCGGTGACCGTAGGGTGTGACGGCATGAGCCTCGACCTCACGGCGCCCGTCGGCGAGCTGACCCGGGCGCTGGTTGACGTGCCCTCGGTGAGTGGGGACGAGGCCGCCCTCGCGGGCGCGGTGGAGAAGGCGCTCACCGCGGTGGACGGGCTGCGGGTTGACCGGGACGGTGACGCCGTGGTGGCCAGGACCGAGCTGGGGCTGCCCGGCCGGATCCTGCTTGCCGGCCATCTGGACACCGTTCCGCTGGCGGGCAACCTGCCCTCGCGTGTGGTGGGCGGGCGGCTCTACGGCTGCGGGACGTCGGACATGAAGGCAGGGGTCGCGGTCGCGCTGCGGCTCGCGGCCACGCTCCCGGTCGCCACGCCCGGCGCGATGAGCCACGACGTCACCTGGGTCTGCTATGACCACGAGGAGGTCGAGGCGGCCCGCAACGGGCTGCGTCGGCTCGCCGCCCGGCACCGGGACTGGCTGGATGCGGATCTGGCCATCCTGATGGAACCGACCTCCGGCGAGATCGAGGCGGGTTGCCAGGGCACCCTGCGGGTGGTCGTGACGCTTCCCGGCACCCGGGCGCACTCGGCCCGGTCGTGGCTCGGGGACAACGCCATCCACAAGGCCGGCGATCTGCTCCGCCGCCTCGCCGGCTACCGGGCGCGGACGGTGACGCTGGACGGCTGCACTTACCGTGAGGGGCTCTGCGCGGTGCGGATCGACGGTGGGGTGGCGGGCAACGTGATCCCCGACCGGTGCCAGGTCACGGTGAACTTCCGGTTCGCTCCGGACCGGGGCCCCGACGAGGCGGTGGCGCATGTTCGCGAGGTGCTGGGTGGCTACGACGTCGAGGTCACCGATCTCGTCGGCGGGGCGCTGCCCGGGCTCGCCGCCCCGCACGCGGCGGCGTTCGTCGCCGCCACCGGTCGTGTGCCGGTGGCGAAGTACGGCTGGACGGACGTGGCGCGCTTCGCCGAGCTCGGGATCCCGGCGCTCAACTACGGGCCGGGCGATCCCAACCTGGCCCATGCCCGGGACGAGTACGTCGAGCTCGCCGCGATCGACGAGGCCGAGCGGCTGCTACGGGCGTACCTGTCCGGTGTCTCCTGACTGTTGTGTCTCCTGACTGTTGTGTCTCCTGACTGTCGTGTCCCTTGACCGCCTAGTCGCGATTTTTGTTACGCGTATGAGTCATCGGGGTTGACGTCGTGGATMCTCCTATCTCGGCACGTTAGAGTTACWCGCGTATGTGCGGTGCCGGTCGGATGGGGGGTCCGGATGGCCGGTGGTGCGGCGGGTTCGGGGGCTCGGCACCAGGCCTGGGCACGTCGATACGCAGGTGACACGCGTGGTCGGCGCCAAGCAGCGCTCCCCCCGTCGTCGTCGGTCCGAAGATGTTGYGGCCGTGGGGGGTCTGCCAGGTGACGGACACTGTCTTCAGCCATGCACAGGTGGGGTTGGCCGCGGGGCCGGGCACGGATGCCATCCCGAAACCGCTGGACGGGGCCGATGAGCCCGCCCGGTACGACGGGTACGAGGTGGGCGCGGGCCCCGGCGCGGACGGAACATCCGACGGTGTCGTCGACTACCGGGCGAAGGTTCGCTGGGAACGGCCGTACGGCTGGCTGCTCGTGGGTTCCGACGCGGCCGCCTGCGTGGTCGCGGCGGGAGTGGCCTACCTGGTCCGGTTCGGCGGACTGGTTGAGTTCGACCTGAAGCCGGTCTCCGCGACGCCGTATGTCGYCATGTCGATCCTGCTGCCCGTCGCGTGGGTGTTGTCGATGTACCTGAGCCGGGCGTACGAGAGCCGGTTCCTCGGCAGCGGCTCGGAGGAGTTCCGCCGGGTCCTCAACGCCGCCGCGCAGCTCACCGCGGTGGTGGCCGTCCTGTCCTATGCGACCAAGGCCGAGCTCGCGCGTGCCTACGTGCTGATCGCCTTCCCGACGGCGCTGCTGCTGACCGTGGCCGGCCGCGCCACCRCGCGCGGCTACCTGCACCGGATGCGCCGGGCGGGCCGCTGCCTGCACCGGGTGCTSGTGGTCGGGGCSGGGGASTCSGCKGCSRCSYTGGTCCGGCTGGCCCAGCGGGATCCGACGTCGGGTTGGTCGGTCGTCGGTGTCGTGCTCGACCGCTCGCCCGGCCGGCACAGTCACGACTCCCCGGAACGCAGTGGGTTCGACCTGCTCGGGGTGCCGATCGTCGGCACCTCGGAAACCCTGCACACGGCCATCCGGGCGACGTACGCCACCACGGTTGCCATCAGTCCGCAGATGGACGGCGAGACGTTGCGCCGGGTGCTGTGGACGCTGGAGGGCAGCGACGTCGACGTGCTGGTCTCCTCGGCGCTGACCGACGTGACCGGGCCGCGGATCTCGATTCGTC
>NZ_MOMD01000139.1:0-1320 GCF_001983015.1 Frankia sp. CcI156 | reverse complement strand
GGGGGATCCGATGACCTCGACCGATCAGGGGGGCAGGACCGATCAAGCGAGTAGGACCGATCAAGCGAGTAGGACCGAGCAGGGGAGCCGGACCGGGCCGGCGGGCAGACCGGACGACCGCACGGGCCTGCTCCGTCTGCCCGTTCTGCCGCATCCCCGCCACCCGCTGGAGCGTCCCGAGCGGACRGGCGGTTCGGCCGCGGAACCGGTCGGTTCCCGGCTGGACGTCGGGCCACAGGTGTCGGTCGTGATACCCACCCGCAACGAGGCGCGCAACGTCGAACCGCTGCTGCGGCGCCTCGACGAGGCGCTGCACGGCCTGTCCGGAGAAGTAATCTTCGTTGACGACTCCGACGACGGAACGCCCGAGGTCATCGCGCGCGTCCGCCCCTCGGTGCGGTTACCGGTACGGGTGCACCACCGGACCCCGGCCCAGCGGGTCGGCGGGCTGGGGGGCGCGGTCAGCGAGGGCTTCGCGCTCTGTGCCGCGCCCTATGCGGTGATCATCGATGGGGACCTCCAGCATCCGCCGGAGACCATCCCGGCGCTGCTCGGCACCGCCGTGGAACATGCCGCCGATGTGGTGATCGGCAGCCGGTACGTGTCCGGCGGCAGCGCATCGGGGCTCGCTGGAAGCATGCGGCACCTGGTCTCGACGGGGTCGAACCGGTTGTGTCGGTGGGTCTTCCCCCGTCGGCTGCGCGGCGTCTCGGACGTGATGAGCGGCTTCTTCCTGGTACGGGTCGCCGTCGTGGACCGGGCCGGCCTGCGACCGGACGGCTACAAGATCCTGCTGGAGCTGCTCGTCGCGTCCGGACGGCTGCGCGTCCGCGAGATCGGGTACGCCTTCGCCGAGCGGCACGCCGGGACCTCCAACGCCTCGCTGACCGAAGGCGCCCGCTTCGCCCGGCGGCTGTTCGCGTTGCGGGTTCCGAAGCCCGCGCGGTTCGCCCTGGTCGGGGCGTCCGGGACGGTGCCGAACCTGCTTGGCACCGCCGTGCTTCACCACGTCGGCTTGCACTACCTGGTCGCGGCGATCGTCGCGACCCAGATCGCCGTCGGCTGGAACTTCCTCGGCTGCGAGCTCCTGGTCTGGGATCGGGAGACGGGTTCCCGGCTGCGTCGCTATCCGGCGTTCGCGCTCATCAACAATCTCGATCTGGTCATTCGGCTGCCACTGCTCGCGGTGCTGGTCGGGCGATGGCATCTCGGCGTCGGCATCTCGACCCTGATGTCCCTGGCCGCCGCGGTGATCGTCCGATACCTGGTGGTGGATCGGCTGGTGTACCGGCGACGGGCGGTGTCTGAGCGGGCGGTGTC
>NZ_MOMD01000138.1:0-1401 GCF_001983015.1 Frankia sp. CcI156 | reverse complement strand
GGCCGGCGGCAAGCCGCCGACCGGCGCCGACCTCGACCGGTTCCTGCCCTGGGCCGCCAGCCCCGAGGACCTCACCACCTGGCAACAGCCTCCCGGCTGACCCCGACCCCCGAGACCCCAGCGGAGTGCCCCACGGTCACGCCGCCCACGATCATGCCCCAACGGGATTTCCGAATACGTACCATCGCCGACACCCGAACCGGCATTGCACCACCGACCGTGGACATCAACCGTGCCCGCGTGCTCGCATCGGCGCTACGGTCCGCCAACGCGATCATCACCCCTGCCACCCTTCGGGCCGTCTACCGCCTCCAGGCCATCGACGTGGAGGTACTACTCAGTGCCGTGACCTGGCTACACCAGCACCCCAACGCTGGCAACTGGACTCTGCGGCAACTCCCGGTCCCCGGTATGCACACCAAATGGCTTGACACCCACGGCGCGCTGCTGCGCGATGTCGCGGGCCGCGATGTCCGACACGAAGTCAGACCCCGGCTGACCGTCATGCACCTGACATATGTCGATCCCGACCACGCCGCATCGGGCCRCCGCAGGCACGACGCCTGGACCACCGGTGACGTACATGACATCGCCTACCAGCCACGCGTGGTCCTCGTCGTCGAGAACCGCGACTCCCGCCTCTGGTTCCCGCCAGTCAGGGACACAATAGTGGTCGAGGGCGGCGGCAAAGCCGCAGCCACCCTGCTAGCAAACGTTCCCTGGATCCGCACCGCGGACCACATCGTCTACTGGGGCGACATCGACGCGGACGGGTACACGATCCTCGACCAGTTTCGCGCTGCGCTAGCCGAGCCCGCACCAGACGGYGCACCAGCGAAGCACGTCACCTCCATCCTCATGGGCGCCACAGACCTGCACCACTACGCTCAGCACGGTATTAACCACGACAAGGCGGGTCGTCCCATCCAGCCATCACCGACGACCCTGCCACACCTGACCGAAGCCGAGGCCACCGCGTACAACACCATCGCGACTGYGGGCCCCACCCCATTCCGCCGGATCGAGCAGGAAGTCATCCCCCTCACCCACGCAGCTGCCCGACTAATGCAGATCCTGAAAGGCGGGGGTCTGTCGCTGGCTTGCAGACCCGATCAGAAAGGATGAAACCGAACATGGAGATGGCGGCGCGCCTTGCGCCCGGCGGCGGGGCCGCTGGGCCGGCCGTGGTCGGAACGAGCGTCAACTCATCTACCGCACCGCCTTCGGCCTGACCAACGTCACCAACCAGCAACACCGCGCCCGCTACACCGCCTCCCGCACCACCCGCCCCGCTGGCTACACCAGCCAGGAACATCCTGAAGCTGCCCGGGACTGTAGGTGTCCCGCGTCAAGATCTTGGCTCAGGAATCCTGACCTGAGTGGGCGTTCTGCACGCTTTCG
>NZ_MOMD01000137.1:0-1470 GCF_001983015.1 Frankia sp. CcI156 | reverse complement strand
GGGGCTGCTCATGGGCGGGCCAGACGGTGGATCAGGCGCCGTGGCGTCGCTCCCTGGCGGCGAAGCTGCGCAGGGCGCGCAGGAAGTCGATCTCACGGAACGCCGGCCAGTACGCCTCGCAGAAATACAGCTCCGAGTAGGCGCTCTGCCAGAGCAAGAAGTTGGACAGCCGCTGTTCCCCGCTGGTGCGGATCACCAGATCGGGGTCGGGCTGGCCGGCGGTGTAGAGGTGCTGGGCGATGTCGTCCACGGTCAGYGTCGACGCGACGTCGGTCAGCGAGTCCCCGGCCTCGGCCCGCTCGTGCAGCAGCTCGCGCAGGGCCTCGATGACCTCCTGGCGACCCCCGTACCCGACGGCGAGGGTGACGTGGGCGCCGGTCGTGACGCTGCGGGTTGTCTCCACGGCCTCCTTGAGGACACGGGCCGTGCTGTCCGGCAGCGTGTCCAGCATGCCCGCGAGATGGACCTGCCAGCGGGCGTCCGGCCGCCCGAGCCGGTCGGCCACCACCTGCTCGATCACCTGCATGAGGAAGGCGACCTCGGCGTCCCCGCGCTGCTGCAGGTTCTCCGTCGAGCAGACGAACACGGTGACGTGTTTGATGCCGACAAGCTCGCACCAGGACAGGACGTCCTCGGCGTGCTCGGCGCCGTACTTGTGGCCGAGGCTCGGATTCGCCATGCCCATCTCGCGGGCCMAGCGGCGGTTGCCGTCCATGACCAGCCCGACGTGCGCAGGCAGTGGACCCGCCATGACCTGCCGACGCAGGCGACGGGTATAGAGCGCGTAGAGGGGGCCGGCCGTCATCTGCACCTTCGATTACACCTTCGATTGTGGGACGCCCGGCGATCGCGGGGCACCCGGGGGAGGAGGAGTCCGGGGAGAGCCCATGGTCGGAGAGGGGTTCATGGCCGCTTCCGGCCTGTGGTCGATGGGCCTGTGGTCGATCTGTCGTCGGTGCCGTGGGTGTCGCATCGCCGCATGCGGGGGTAGCGGGGTAGCGGAGGAGTGGAGGAGTGGTACGTCGGAATACCAGTGTGCCCTCTCCCGAAGAAGGGCTTCCGCGGGGGCTCGGGCCGACGCCGCGATCGGGCGGTCCACCGGTCACAGGACCGCTACCGGCCCACCCGCCCCGTGCAGGTCCAGCGCCGGAATCACCAGCCAGCTCTCGTAGCCCCCCGCCCGGGCGTGCCGGTTCGCCTCGGCCGGTGTCACGAAGAATCCGACGACACCTTCCACCGCCCGATCCGGCCCGATGAGGACCGCCAACGCCCATAGCGGGCCGGATTGCTGCGGATTCGCGGCCGGAATATGCGACCACACGTCCGACCAGCTCGACTGGTCAGCCGAGGACTCCATCACGCACCCCTCTTCACGCAGCTTGTCCGGAGCCACCCACGGCGGCCATGGCGGACGAAGGTCGACCGGCGAGAACCATCGGTATCACTATCGGTGCCGCCTCTGCGTCTTAC
>NZ_MOMD01000136.1:0-1519 GCF_001983015.1 Frankia sp. CcI156 | reverse complement strand
CTGAGCACGTTCTCGGAATGGCCGCCACACGCCCGCGCGGCGTCGGCCGCGCAGGCGAACAACTCCGGGCTCACCAGGTCGCGGACGACCGCGAACGTCGTCGTCGGCCCGTAGGTGGTCAGGAACGGGTAGCTCGGCCGGACGAGCCTCATCCGCAGCAGACAGGCCAGCCCTCGGGTCAGCACCACGCGATGGCGTTCGCCGCAGGGCCTGTCGGGCTCGGGAATGGCGRCTGACCAGGTCGCCCACCTGGGACCGAGCATCGCCTCGGCATGCTCCCACCGGTCCTGCCAGCCGCCGGRCACCCGGCCCAGCCAGTCCAGCAGCAGCTCGACACCGGCAACCGACCGCTGCGCCTGCTGCCGCTTCGCGTTCCACCACGACAAGGTCGGCACAGCCGCGAGCACGTCGTCCAACGACGCCGTATCCCACGGGCCGACCGGCCGCGCGGCCGGCTCCCAGCCCGACGCCCCTGGGCCGATGGCCTGCTTGGTGGCTGGGGCCGCGACCGCGGTAGGCATCACCTCGGGTTCCCGAACAGGACCGCGAGGTCAGCGGGGTCGTAGCCGAGGGCCGCCGGCGCTGGGGGCGCGGGGCGAGGTCTTTCCCGCGCAGCCAAATGCTCCCGGACCCGAGCGAAGACCTCCTCGTCGTCCTGCTCCAGGTAGAGCTGGGTCGTCGACAGGTGGGCGTGGCCGAGGATCGTCTGCGCGTCGCGCAGCGACAGCCGGCCGTCGCGCACCATCCGAATCGCACAGGTGTGCCTCAAATCGTGCATCGTCCAGTTCGCGCCCAACCGGCGGTTCGCCCGACGGAAGACCGCCCGCAGCGCCTCGTAGTTCAACGGCTCGTGGACCCCGCCGCGCCGATAGACCGTCCRCCAGACCGGATCACCCGCGCCCAGCACACCGCCGCCGACGTCGGCCAGGTAGAGACGCAGCCAGACGAACGCCTCCGGGCTCGCCGGCAGCCACTGCTCGGCCCGCGTCCCCTYGCGGACCACCCGCACCAGCTGGCCACCCCAGTCCAGGTCCGCGCCGCGCATGCCGAGCAGCTCGGCCGCGCGGGCACCGGTGGACACGCCCAGCGCCAGGATCGCCCGGTCCCGGTTACGGCCCATCGCCGCAAACAGCGCGTCCCACCGCTCGTCCGGCATCGCCCTCGGCTTCCGCTTCGGCAGCCGAGGGTTATAACGCAGCCGCCCCTCCGGACGGAATGCCTCCAGCGGGTTGTGGTGCGCGTGCGCCCGGCCCCGGCCCGCCCGAGCAAGCACAACCGGATTCACCAGCGGCCCCTCACCACGCTCCAGCCAGAACTCATAGAAGGTCCGCAGCACGGCGTTGCTGTGCCGCACCGTCGCCGGCCCGTAGCCGTCCCCGAGGTGGCGCTTACGGGTCACCGGGTTGACCTGCCCCACGGTCGCCCGCGACCCGACCCGCGCCGCCGCGACCGGCTTGGTCGCCTGCCCGAGCCACAGCACGAAGTCCCGGACCTCCGCCGGACTCACCCGGTCCCAGGC
>NZ_MOMD01000135.1:0-1560 GCF_001983015.1 Frankia sp. CcI156 | reverse complement strand
CGGTCGTGAAGAGTCGTTCGAGAACGTCGAGGGTGTCGAGGCCCCACTTGGTCGCGGTCGACAGGTAGGACTGCACGACCGCGAAGTCGACGAGGCCGGCCAGGGTCCGCCAGCAACCACCGGAGGTGCGTTGCTGGACCTTGACCGGCCTGACGTCCCTTTCTGCTTGATTGTTCGAGAAGGGCACGGTCAGGTCGACGACGAAGCGGAGGATCATGTCCTCCTCGCGGCGCATCCGGCGGATCAGTGTGCGAGCGTCGTGGGCGAGTGACGAGCGGTCCCCGTGGTTGTCGGTCTCGCCGCGGGCGAGCGCGCCGCGGTAGTGGTTGCGGATGAGGGCGACGGCCTCGGGCGCGAGCGCGTTCGCCCCGGCGTCGCGGGCGTCGCACGCGGCGTGGTGGGCGTCGAGCAGGGTGGTCGCCATCGCGTCGGCCCAGACCTGCCMGCCACGGTCGCCGTCATGGATGGACCGCAGGTCGCGCAGGGTGTGCGCGCCGCACCAGGCGTGCAGCGCCCGGGTGAGGTGGGTGTAGCCCTGGTAGCCGTCCCGCATCAGCACGCCGGTGAACGCCGGCCAGATCCCGCCGGCGTCGATCGTCTCGGCGGTCCGGTCACCGGTGTGCAGCGCGGTCAGGTAGTCGGTGGCGGCGACGTGGACGTAGCGCAGCGCGCCGTCGGCGCGGGCGGTCGTCTCGTCGGCGTGCGCGACCGGCGCGGCGGCGATCAACGCCCGCACGTGCGGGAGGAAGGTGTTCTCCAACAGACGCGCGGCGCGGGCTCGCACGCCGCCGGCCCAGCCGGCGGAGACCGTCGCGCCGACCATCACCGTCAGGACCGCCGCGGCGCGGCGGATCGGGAGGTGGTGCGCGCACACGAGCCACACCGCTCGCGCGAGCATCCGCGGGCCCCAGACAAGCCGGCCCGCCAGCGGGACGGGTGTCAGCCCCTCGGTCGTCGCCGCGCAGCACGGACAGACCCGCGTCACGATCCGGTACTCGATGACATACGGGCGCGGCGGGGGCGGCGGGTCGAAGATCTGGTGGCGCCGCGTCGTGAGCCTCGCCGCTCCGGCCAGCGGGAACCCGCAGTCCGCGCATAACGACGGGTCGATCGTGTGGATCTCGTCCGGGTCGTCGACCATCTGACGGGTCGCGCCCGTCGCGCCGGGCTGCTTACCCCTCGGCCGGCCCATCGACGTCCGCGACGACCGGGGCTTGGCCTTCTTCTTCGTATACGGGCTGTCCGACGACGACGGCCACGACGAGTTCGTACTGTCCCTGCCGAGTTGGCGGTCCAGTTCGCGGACCCTGTCGGTGAGCTGCTCCACCTGCCCGACCAGCCGCTCGACCAGCCGCGCCTGCTCCGCGATCGTGGCCGCCTGGGCGGCGATGGTGGCGTCCCGGTCCGCAAGCAGACGCACGAGTTCCTCGTACGTCGGACGGCCGCCTGACTCCACGTCCCGGACGCTATCCGATCATCACCCACCAGCCCGCGAACGCCACACGATCACCGAACAAGATCTACAAGGCCGCCACCCAACCGACGTGAACAGCTACGAGT
>NZ_MOMD01000134.1:0-1645 GCF_001983015.1 Frankia sp. CcI156 | reverse complement strand
CCCGGATCCTCACACCACCACCGGCCCCAGCCCCCCGCACCCCGTCTCACACCGTCTACCTGCACAAACAGACTTTGCGGGTCACCCTGCCCGTACCCGCCCGTCGGTGTGATGGCCGGCGGGYCGTCCAGGGAACGCCAAGGCGGTAATCCTGGGATGCACGGGTGCGGGAGGTCAGACACGCCCATAGTACCTGTGAACCAGCCGAACAGAGCCGCGAGAGTGGTTGCGGAGGCGGGGGAGGAAAGGGCGTGGCCAAGGGGAACACGGCCAGCGAAACACGTTCCGGACGCAGAGCCGGGTCAGGCGTGTCAAACCCGTTGGTCCGTGTGCGCCAAGCCGCACGGCGGGACAGGAAGATGCGGTTCACCGCGCTGCTCCACCATGTTGATCTGGCTCGCCTGGAGGCGGCGTTCCGGGCGGTTCGCCCGAAGGCCGCGCCGGGCGTGGATGGGGTGACGTGGGAGGAGTACGAGCAGGACCTCCAGTGCAACCTGGTCGGCCTGCACGACCGGATCCACTCGGGGCGCTACCGGGCGAGTCCCTCGCGGAGGGTGTACATCGCGAAGGCGGACGGGCGGCGGCGGCCGCTCGGCATTGCCACGCTGGAAGACAAGATAGTCCAGCGGGCCGTCGTCGAGGTRCTCAACGCGGTCTTCGAGGAGGACTTCGTCAACTTCTCGTACGGGTTCCGGCCCGGGCGTAGCCAGCACATGGCGCTCGACGCGCTCGCGGTCGGTATCCAGCGGAAGAGGGTGAACTGGGTTCTTGATCTTGATATTAAGGAGTTCTTTTCGAGCCTCAACCATCAGTGGCTCGTCAGGTTCCTTGAGTACCGGATCGCGGACAAMCGGCTCCTGCGCCTCATCGAGAAGTGGTTGCGTGCGGGAGTGGTAGAAAACGGCGAGTGGGCGGAGACGACGGTCGGATCACCGCAGGGGGCTTCGGCGTCGCCGTTGCTCGCTAACGTGTACCTGCACCACGTCTTCGACCTGTGGGCGCAGTGGTGGCGGAATCACAATGCGCACGGAGATGTCATAGTCGTACGTTTTGCCGATGACGCGATCGTCGGGTTTCAGGCCGAGGACGACGCGCGGCGGTTCCTTGCTGATCTCCGTGAGAGGTTCGCGAAGTTCGGCTTGGAGTTGCACCCTGACAAGACCCGGTTGATCGAGTTCGGGTGGTTCGCCGCCGTGAACCGGTCGCGCCGTGGGGAGGGCAAGCCCGAGACGTTCAGCTTCCTGGGCTTCACGCACCTGTGTGCGACGGGGAAGAAGGGCTTCTTCTGGGTGAGGCGTGTCACGGACAAGCGGCGTATGGCGGCGAATCTCCGGGAGATCAACACCGAGGCGAAGCGGCRCCGTCACCAGCCCATCCCCGATCAGGGGCAGTGGTTGCGCAGCTTTGACGCCACTACCCAAGGCAGGAGCCCAGCGCGGTAGTTCCGCTCGCTGGGATCTGTGCGGGGGCCGCCCGTAAGGGCGGTCCCCACCCAGGGCCCCGGCAAAGTTGTCGGTTAGCAAGCAAGGCTCTTGATCGTCTCTAGTGGTCGTTCGGGGCGCCGCGCGTGGTGTCGGATTGCCTGGGCGATGTTCGTGGCGCCGGTCAGGCGAAGGATCGCGATCGCCAGGTTGCGCAGGCTGGC
>NZ_MOMD01000133.1:0-1825 GCF_001983015.1 Frankia sp. CcI156 | reverse complement strand
CGCGGCTGGTGTGGTGTTGAAGAGGGTCAAGGAGCAGGTGCGGGCGGTGCCCGGTGATGGTCTGGGTTTCGGGCTGTTGCGTTATCTGAATCCCGCTACGCGGCCGGCGTTGGCGGCGCTGCCGACCCCGCAGATCGGCTTCAACTACCTGGGCAGGTTCACCACCGGTTCCGGGCGGCAGGAGTGGCAGCCGGTGGCGCTCGGCGGGGACATGGACGAGCGGATGCCCGCCGCCCACATCCTGGAAGCAGGCGGAGTCGTCCGTGACGGCGCGGACGGCCCCGAGCTGAGCCTGATGTTCTCCTGGCCGGGGGAGTTGTTGGCCGAGTCCGCCGTGCGGGAGTTGGCCGAGGGCTGGGTGGCGATGCTGGGTGGTTTGGCCGCGCATGCCGCGCGGCCTGGTGCGGGCGGGCACAGCCCGTCGGACTTCCCACTGGTCCCGCTGGCCCAGGGGCACGTGACCGAGCTGGAGGCTGCGCAGCCGGGTCTGGCCGAGGTGTGGCCGCTGTCGCCCCTGCAGGAGGGCCTGCTGTTCCACGCCATGCTCGGCGAGCAGGCGCTGGACGCCTACTCGGGGCAGGGCCTGCTGAACCTGCTCGGCCCGCTGGACACCGCTGTACTGCGGGCTGCGGGCCAGGCGCTGCTGGACCGGCATCCCAACCTGCGCGCCGGATTCCGGCACCTCGCCGGCCTGGAGCAGCCGGTCCAGGTGATCGCCGATCGGGTCGCGCTGCCATGGCGTGAGGCGGACGTGTCGGCGCTGCCTTCGGCCGAAGCCGAGGCGGAGGCCGACCGGCTGGCCGCCGCCGAGCTGGCCCGTGCCTTCGACCCCGCGGTGCCCCCGCTGCTGCGGTTCCTGGTGATCCGGTTCGGCGCACGACACCACCGCCTGGTGATCACCAACCATCACATCCTGATGGATGGTTGGTCGCTGCCGGTCCTGCTGCGTGAGTTGTCCACCATCTATGYGGCCGGCGGTGACCCGATCGGACTGCCACCGGTCACGCCGTACGGGGAGTATCTGGCCTGGCTAGGCCGCCAGGACCGGCACGCGGCGCGCGAGGCCTGGCAGCGGGAGCTGGCCGGCACGACGGAACCGACCCTGGTCGCGCCGGGCGACCCGGCCCGGCTTCCGGTGGCGCCGGGCCGGGTCATGGCCTCTGCGGGCCCCGAACTGATCGCGGCCCTGCGCGCCCTGGCCAGGGAGCACGACCTGACGCTGAACACGGTCGTGCAGGGGGCGTGGGCGATGCTGGTCAGTCGGTTGGCGGGGCAGCGCGATGTGGTGTTCGGTGCGGTCGTCGCGGGTCGTCCGCCCGAGCTGCCCGGGGTGGAGGACATGCTGGGGCTGTTCGTCAACACGGTGCCGGTGCGGGTGCCGCTGGACCCGAACCGGCCCGTCATCGAGATGCTGACCGCGTTGCAGGACCGGCAGTCGGCTCTGATCGCCCACCAGTACCTGGGGCTGGCCGAGATCCAGCGGTTGGCCGGTGCGGGCGCGACCTTCGACACGCTGGTGGCCTACGAGAACTATCCCTTCGACCCGGATGCTGGGCCCGAGCCCGGGTCCGGGCCCGACGACACGCTGCGGATCACCCCGGCCGGGGGGCGTGACTCGACGCACTATCCGCTGACGCTCGCGGTCATCCCGGGTGCCACGGACCTGCGGCTGCGGCTGACCTACCGCCCGGACGTGTTCGAGCCCGACCAGGTCGAGGGCTTCGGGCGCTGGTTGGTACGGATCCTGGAGGCTGTGGCGGCGGATCCGGGGGTGTTGGTGGGTCGGGTGCCGGTGTTGGGTGCGGCTGAGTGGGTGCGGGTGGTG
>NZ_MOMD01000132.1:0-1915 GCF_001983015.1 Frankia sp. CcI156 | reverse complement strand
GCCTGGTGATCACTTCTGGGCATCCGATGGGCGATTGATTGTCGCTAAAGCTCGTCGTGGATTCGTGCCATAGCAACTTGACCTGGCGCCGACCGTGATTCGACGGCGCATTTGGCGTCACTGGGCACGCGATTATCTGGAAATGCTTGACGGGATGCAGGCTCCCCGTTGAGAAAGAAGTGGCCTTCCGCTTGGGACAATGTAAGTACCACCAAACAAACCCCCAAGACAGAAGGCCACCACGTGACATCATGCCAGCCTGACCCCTGCATGTCCAACGAGCCTGTCGATTGCGAGCAGCTCGACATCTCCAGCCTGCTCGCGATGCTCGGCGAAATTCCCGACCCACGTAAGGCGAAGGGAGYGATCTAYARCCTGCGGTACATCCTGTCGACCTCGCTTGTCTCGACGATGACCGGCGCAAAGCGCSTCAGTGAGATCGGCCGCTGGGCGGCGAGAATCCMTCAGCCCCTACTGGCCCGGCTGGGAGCACCTTACGATCACTTCCTCGGACGGTACCGAGTACCCAGCGAGAAGACGATCCGCAGGGTCCTCCAGGTCATCGACGTCGCGGCACTGGACGCCCGCATCGGTTGCTGGCTGTTCGCGCAGACCACCTGGGAGAACGGGGAGCATATCACCATCGCGGTCGATGGCAAGGTCATGCGTGGCGCCTGGGTAGATGAGAAGACACAGGTCAAGCTACTCGCCGCGATGATCCACGGCAGGGGTCTCGTCATCGGACAGATCCGTATCCCCGACGACACCAACGAGATCACCCAGGTCGAAAATCTGCTCGACCAGCTTCCGGAAATGCCAGGACATCCGACCGTGACCCTCGACGCGGCRCATACGCAGGACGACACCGCAAAGGACATCGTCAAGCACGGAATGGACTACGTGATGACGGTGAAGGGGAATCGCCCGACCCTCAAAAGGCAGACATTCGAACGGGTCCTTCCGCTTCTCCAGGAACCAGCCCACCACGAGGTCCAGGAACGCGGACACGGCCGGATCAAAAACTGGCAGACCTGGACTACGAAAGCCGACGGCATCGAGTTCCCACATGTCAACAAGGCGGCCATCATCCGGCGAGACGAGTTCGACCTCACCGGAGTTCGCCTCACCCGCGAATACGCCCTCGCCCTCACCAGCGCTACGGGCACGCACGCCACAGCGTCATACTTCCACTCCCACGTCCGCGGCCAATGGGGCATCGAGAACGAGATCCACTACATTCGCGACACTGCCTGGCGTGAGGACGACGATCCGATCTATACCGGGAACACGAATCAGGCTTTCGCGAGCCTCCGGAACCTGACCATCGGAATCCTCCGCCTCAACGGCAGGAGGAAAATCAAGGAAACCCTGGAGGACGTCGCCGCCGATCGCCACGCGGCACTCGACCTGCTCGTCACAGCCTGTAGCGGATCAAAGCGGTGAGCTACCTCGCCGGAGCCCTGGCTTACGGCCCTGACCAGTCGGGTCGAGGCTCATGACCGCCATGTAGATGCACTTCAGCGCGGCGGTCTCGTTCGGGAAGTGCCCACGGGCCCGGACCGCGCGGCGGCGGATCCGGGCGTTGACGCTCTCGATCGCGTTGGTCGAGCAGAACACCCTGCGGATCTCCGCGTCGAAGGCCAGAAACGGCGTGAAYTCGGCCCAGGCGTTCTCTCACAACCTGACGATCGCCGGATAACGGGCGCCCCAGGCCTCGGCGAACTCCGCCGGGTAGCCCGGGGGGATCTCACCCCCGGGCCCCCACAGAACGCAGCGTGACAGTCTCCCGTCACTGCGCTCGTCTCATCCAGTCCGTCAGAAACTGGTGATCCACGCCCAGTGGGCGAACAGGCGGGGCTTCCTGCGTAGGAGCCCCTTCCACCATCTGAGGAGTGAATTGCTGGACCGCGGAGGG
>NZ_MOMD01000131.1:0-1949 GCF_001983015.1 Frankia sp. CcI156 | reverse complement strand
GTCGGGGCCGACGACGGCTTCTTCGACCTCGGCGGCGACTCGCTGCTGGCCATGCGGCTGATCGCTCGCGTGCAGGCCGAGCTGAACGTCGGGATGGACATCCGCGCGCTGTTCGCCGAGCCCACCCCGGCCGGTGTCGCCGGGCTGGTCGGCGAGGGCGGCGCGGCCCGCGCCGCGTTGGTCCCGAGGCCCAGGCCCGACGTGATCCCGCTGTCGTACGGCCAGGCCCGGATGTGGTTCCTCAACCGGCTCCAGGAGGGCAGCGCGGTCTACAACACGCCGTACGCGCTTAACCTGAGCGGAGACCTCGACCGATCGGCGTTACAGGCGGCGCTGACCGATGTCGTGCGGCGGCACGAGGCCCTGCGCACCGTGCTCCCCGACACCGACGGTGTCCCCCGCCAGCAGATCCTGCGGGAGGACCCCGAACTCGTGATCGTCTTCGCCGCGGCGGAGGAGCTGCCCGGTCTGCTGGCGGCCGAGGCGGGCCGCGGCTTCGACGTCGGGCGTGAGCCGCCGTTGCGGGCCCGGCTGTTCGCGCTGTCCGAGCGGGAGCACGTGCTGTCGCTGGTCATCCACCACGTCGCGACCGACGCCTGGTCCATGAGCGTGCTGGCCAGGGACCTGCYCACGGCCTACGCGGCGCGGTCCCGCGGGCAGGCCCCGTCGTGGGAGCCGCTTCCGGTGCAGTACGCCGATTTCGCCATGTGGCAGCGTGACCTGCTGGGCGACGAGTCCGACCCGGACAGCCTGATCAGCGAGCAACTGGCCTACTGGCGCGAGGCACTGGCCGACCTGCCCGCCGAGCTCGCCCTGCCCGCCGACCGGCCGCGCCCGGCCGTGGCGAGCTTCACCGGTGGTGAGGTGCCGATCCGGATCAGCCCCGCGGTGCACGCCCGGCTCACCGACCTCGTGCGCGGCGGCCGGGGAACGCTGTTCATGGTGGTCCAGTCGGCGATCGCGGTGCTGCTGTCCCGGCTCGGCGCGGGCACCGACATCCCCATCGGGGCGCCGGTCGCCGGCCGCGGTGACACCGCGCTGGACGACCTGATCGGCTTCTTCGTCAACACCCTGCTGCTGCGTACCGACGTCAGCGGCGACCCCTCGTTCGAGGAACTGCTGGCCCGGGTGCGGGAGCGGAACCTGGCCGCCTACGCCCACCAGGACGTGCCGTTCGAGCGGCTGGCCGAGGAGTTCCGTGGCCGCGCCCGTCACCCCGTCTTCCAGGTCCTGCTGGCCTTTCAGAACGTGCCGCTGGACACGCCGTGGGAACTGCCGGGACTGACTGTGCGGCCGGTCCAGGGTGACGGGGACGCCGTCGAGTTCGATCTGTCCTTCAGCCTGGAGGAACGCAGGACCGCCGCCGGGACACCGGCCGGCATCGAGGGCGTGGTGCGCTACTCCGCCGACCTGTTCGACCGTTCGACGGTGCGGAGGCTGGCCGAACGTCTGCTGGGCGTGCTGGAGCGCGTCGCCGCCGATCCCACGCTGCGGGTCAGCCRGGTGCCCGTGCTGGGTGCGGACGAGCGTCACCGGGTCCTCCAGGAGTGGAACGACACCGGGGCCGCGGTGGCCGACGGCACRCTGACCGGGGCGTTCGCCGCCCGGGTGGCCGAGTGTCCCGACGCGGTGGCAGTGCTGGACCGGTACGTCACGCTGACCCACACGCACCCGGACACGGCGGCGAACTGGGTTGCGCAGGACCGGTACGTCACGCTGACCTACGCGCGCCTGGACACGGCGGCGAATCGGGTGGCGCGGGATTTGGTGGCGGCTGGGGTGCGGTCTGGTGATCGGGTTGGGGTGGTGATGGAGYGGTCGGTGGAGTTGGTGGCGGTGTTGGTGGGGGTGGTGAAGGTGGGGGCGGCGTATGTGCCGGTGGATGTGGAGTGGCCGGTGGTGCGGGTGGGGCGGGTGCTGGCTGAGGCGGGGGTGCGGGTGGTGGTGGC
>NZ_MOMD01000130.1:0-1962 GCF_001983015.1 Frankia sp. CcI156 | reverse complement strand
CGCGACCACAACGCCGCGATCAACCTGCACCACCTCGTCGCCGCCAGTACACCGGAGACGGAAAACGCCCGTGGAGCCGACCAGAAGACCCGCGCGAGCGGGCAGGTGGCTGGGAAGCGGGAACCCGGCACGGCCACGGCCGGTCAGACCGGGGGCGCCTCACCGAGAGGCGAGGCGGCATAGGTGATGAGCGCTATCGATCATCACGATGCAACGGTGCCCGCTGGTACCTCGTGCTCTCGTGTGACGACGTTCCCGCCGCGGTSGTGGAACCCACGGGCGCGGTGGTCGGCCTGGATGTCGGGGTCGCGTCGTTGGTGACTACCTCGAACGGCGACCACTACGGCAACCCGCGTTTCCTCGAACGGTCCGCCGAACGCCTTGCCGACGCGCAGCGAGACCTGTCCCGCAAGAAGTGGGGCTCGAAGCGACGGAAGAAGGCCGTGGCACGGGTTGCGGCGCGGTCCCGCGCAGTCGCCCGGCAGCGGGTCGATCTCGCGAACAAGACCGCGCTCGAACTCGTCCGCGACCACGACCTGATCGCCGTCGAAAAACTTAACATCAAGAGTATGGTCAAGCGGGCCGCGCCCAAGCCTGACCCCGACCGGCCGGGAGCGTTCCTGCCCAACGGGCAGGCCGCCAAGACTGGGCTTAACACGTCGATCCTCGACGCCGGGTGGGGGGTGTTCCTCAACGCACTGCGTGCCAAGGCTGAAAGCGCCGGGCGGACGGTTGTTGAGGTGAACGCCCGCCGCACCTGGGTGACCCGGGTGGCGTCGGCGAACCAGCGCAGCACGAGCACCGCCTGCTCACGACTGGTGAGCTTCCGTTGTCACCGCCCCCCTTCAGCCACCCAGCCGCCTACCGTCCGTGATGCTCACGCAGAGCTATCGATCGTTGCGCGGAAAGGCTCACTGAGGTGAGGAGTTGACCGAAGTCGTCGGCGGACAGGACTGCGTTTGCTCGCGGCGGCAGCCCCGCTGGAGCAAGGCAACGGACGCGTGAGGAAGGGGTCGGTGCTTCGTCAGGCTTCCGGCGCCATATGTGCAAGCAGGGGGACATCGGCGGTGCTCGTACCGGCACGCTGCGGTCTCGCCGCTCAACGCCCGCGGTATGCGTCGGCGCGGTGCTCTACGGCGGTCACGAGAACGATGCGGTTCTCTTCGTCAATCTCATAGAGCACCCGGTACATGCCTCGCCGCGCCGACCAGGTTCCAGCGTAGGGCGGGTAGAGGAGACGCTTACCGAGCCTGTGCGGGTTCTCCAGGAGCGTCGTGGTGATGAACTCGTGTACGGCCGTGGCGACCTTTTCCGGTATACGTCCAGCAAGCGCGCGGGCCGCCGGACCGGTGATCTCAAGACGGTACGGCCCGGCAGCGCCCGTCATGACGAGCGTCTCCTGGCATCCGGCGCGGCGCGCTTGGCCATGAGCGCCGCCAGGTCCTCGGCGTCAAGCACGTCGCCGGCCTCGATAGCGGCGCGGGACTCGGCCAACTGCCGCATGGTCTCGCGGTTCGACAACACCTCGACGGTCTCCTCCAGCGCCGCGAGGTCGTCAGGCGAGACGAGGATCGCCACGGCATGACCATGGCGTGTGATCTCTACCCGGTCATGGGTTCGCTCGACGTCGTCGAGCAGCTCCGAGAGGCGGTTCCGAGCATCCGTGAAGGGCAGCGTCGTCACGATCTCAGTCTACGCTCAAGTGGCGTGAAGTTAAGGCAGAACTCGCGGCTCGAATCGGCCACAGAGACAGTCGGCCCGGAGGCCAGGGCGCACTGGCCATGCGCACTGGCCAGGGCGCCCTGGGTGGCAACTCGGCCGTCATCCGCGCAGATCCCGAGCCCGCCGCGTGGGGCCGAGCCGCGGCGGGCACCCGGGCCACACCGACGACGAAGACTGCCGAGCCGTCCTACAAGTGCGTGTGCAACCAAGGGGTGGTGCAGATCGTCCATCGCTGGCGGG